>VBBH01000129.1 GCA_005888695.1 Candidatus Bathyarchaeota archaeon | reverse complement strand
TTTACACTGACTCGTTGCTCGTGCGCTAGCTTCTCCAGTTGATAGTTGATGTCATCGTCGATCCGGATAGTTCTGGTTACGCTCTTCACGCGATTCTTAGGGGGTTGACTGAACATGTTTTGTGCAGTTCTCATTGTTACGAATTAGGCTATAATCCCTGTGAACAGAAAATCCTACAGCTGACATACGTTGTGTACTGATGTACTCGTTCTGTAAAGCTAGCATGAATAATATCATCTGGTGCGTTGGTTTGAGTTCGGCCTAGTTAAACGGCCTATATGTCATGTGCCAAAATGGCAAACTCAGGGCTTGGTTCAAGCTGTTCCTAGAAGCGGTGTTCCCTTAAGGCAAGCACGCAACTGGCTATTGTCTGGACCAGGTTGAACGCAGGTTATGCCGGGGTAGATCACTTATCTCTGAAATTATGAGGGTCATTCTTGAGTTGCAGAACGGGCAGTCGATAACGTCGGAGTCTGACGTCCTTCCTGGCTCAGTTAGCTGAGCGGGGATCCTGCTACTCGGATCCTCCCACATCCGAAGGATCTCCTTATGACAGTTTGGACATTTTCCGTGTGCTTCGTACTTCATCATAGTGTCACGCCTCTAGGTGCCATACCTGAGATTCGAAGCGTAAGTACATGATCATAGACCTAGCGCTCGTATATTCTCTCCGGACAGATGCTCTTACATACGATATCTAGTGTAAGCGATTGTAATCGAACCCCGCCAGCCTAGATTGTCGAGAATACCAACCATCCGTAAGAACATGCTTGGAAAATCCGGGTCTGTCCGGTTTCCGTGTTTTCCGGAATTTACGGACGATTGTTAAATTGGGCATGTCCACAAAAGAGCACTACAGATATCAGGTGTATTTTGTTGTTGAAAAATTCTATTCGCCTTAGCAATCTCCGCAGTCTAACACGGATCACACCACTTGTGTTCAGGAACGTGCACCGTCGTAGCGGCAAGAGACCCCTCCAGTTTGCAATTCTTACATTTATTCTGTTGGTAAGCGTTGGAAACATTATAGGCCCTGCTTCGGCTCGGGTTCAAACAGCTCGTTTCATCGTCTCCTTCAAGCCACAGGTCGGACAAATCGAGAGAACGCAGGCTGTGAACATGGCAGGAGGCCACGTAACCTCTCAGTTCGGTATAATCAACAGCGCCGCAGCGGAGATTCCAGTCCGGCAGGTGGAGATGTTGCGGAGGAACCCGGACGTGGCGAGTGTTGAAGAGGATGCTCAAGTGACGGCGTCAGACTTGTCCGCTGACATACAGATACTAGCAAATCTGACATGGGCAATCGGAACCAACGGAACCGGGGTGCGACTAGCTATTCTAGACACGGGGATCTCAACAAGCAACCCAGAGTTTGCAGGGAGGATAGTGGCATGCCACACTGAAGTTCAAGGAACATCAAGTTGTGAAGATGATAACGGACACGGAACCCACGTGGCGGGCATAGCTGGAGCCGCAGGGATTAACACTGCAGCCAGGGGAGTAGCTCCCAACGTACAATTCCTAGAGGACAAAGTCCTAGACAGTAACGGCGGCGGGTCAATCTCGCAAATAATCGCCGGAATACAATGGGCGATCAATAATGGAGCGAAGGTCATTAGCATGAGCCTCAGCACATCCCCTGCCGACAACGGCGGGACATCGTCCAACTGTGATGCATCGTTCTCGTCCCTCTCATCCGCTGTGCGTAATGCTGTAGCCGATGGAGTAACCGTAGTAGCTGCTGCTGGAAACAGTGGAGGACAGGGCATGGGAGCACCCGGCTGTCTGAGTAGCGTCATCGCAGTCGGAGCCGTGGACAGTACGGACACTCTCGCCTCTTTCTCTAGCGTGGGAGCGGGAATGAAGGATCATGGAATTGTGGCACCTGGGGTGAACATCTACTCTACTTGGCTATCGTCTTCTTACAAGACTCTCTCCGGAACATCGATGGCAACCCCCGTGGTGTCTGGGACAGTCGCGCTATTGCTTAGCAGAAACTCAACCCTCACCCCTGCGGCGGTGAAACGCACATTGTTCGCTACCGCTACCTGTACCATCAGCCCATGCCCCAACATTAGCGTTGGATATGGAAGGATCGATGCACTCAAAGCAATAACGGGCACCGGTCAACAAGTTCCTCTCGGCTTCGACTTCAGCTTAAGTGTCAATCCTAAAACGACCACCTTGTCCCCCAGTGCAGTCAGTTCAGCGACAGTTTCAGTCAACCTGCTCAGCGGCGCAAGTCAACCGGTTTCATTATCGACAAGCATTTCGCCCGCCGGATTACTCGTCTCCGCCAGCCTATCGACCCCCACCGGCAACCCTTCCTTCACCAGCACTCTGTCGGTACAAACAAACGGGAATACGCCCCAAGGCACATACGTAATCACGATCCAGGGGATGAGTGGAGGCTCAGTTCGGACAACGTCTTACGTTGTGAATGTGGCCTCAACCACACAGGACTTTTCCCTCGCGACGTTTCCAACGAACGCTGTTCTCATCTTCCAAGGCGGTATTGCAAGCGCCTTCGTAACAGTCACTCCGAAAGGCAGCTTCAACTCCCCCGTATCGATCACACTATCTCCTCTCTCCGGCTTCTCGACGAGCTTCTACCCTAACCCCGTCGTTACATACACAGGAAGCGTGAGCTTTTCAATTCTCACCATCTTCGCTGACAATACTGTTCAACCGGGGATTTACGTACTGACCGTAACAGGCACTAGCGGCTCACTGTCCCATTCCACCATAATAACACTGCAAGTCATCGGCTTCTGAAATCAGTTCGCGCGTGCTACTACTGCGACCAAAACGGCTTAGCATTAGCCGTCCATTCGCCGGAGGGAGCCATATTCAGTACAATAGAGTTCAAAGCAGTCAACGTGATAGCAAACAAAAGCTCAGCCATCTCATGGTTGAGACCACACCTAGGACAGGGCGTGTACGTGCCAACCATTCGGTCCTGAATCTTTGATGCTAAACTCGATAGCGGCGTACTCAACGAAGCAACCCATTCTTTCATTTCTTCATCTGCCTCGAACACCTTCGCGAGCCTATTATCGATCATGTATTTGTTCCAGACAGATGTTTCAGAAACGAACCTTTTCCTTCTCTCTCCAGCCGGAATCATCCTCTTTGGAAGAGCAAATGCGAGTTCAAGCTGGCACAAGTCCTTCAATGAGGAGTAGACATCGCTGACTGGGAGACTTAGTGCCTCCGAGATCTCTCTTGCAGATGAGCCCGAGGTTCCGACAGCCCTAAGATATTCGAGAATATCCCAAGCATTTTCCCTCGAGAGGACACGAGCTTGAGCAGCAGAACTAATAGCATAATGCGCCACATACCTCATCTCAGTAGTCTGCGGCCTCGGATAATTCGGGATAATATCAGAGCGCTGTGTCGCCTCGCGGGTTGACTGCTTGAAGAGTTCAGAGGGAGACATGATGATATCTTCTATCGGCTTGTCACCGCATCTCTCATCGTTCTCCGAACGGAGAAGGGACCACCACGACCAGCCAGTGTCGAGGAGTCGTCTCGAGAACCCATCATTCCCGGAGGCGAGACCGTATCTTCACTCCTCTCAAGCTCCTTGCTCCCGTCACGCCCCGTTCTGCCTTCTCGGAAATCAGCTGCTGCCAGACCAATGAAAAATCCGCCGAACATTTCAGCCTTCGTAATGCTCCGCGTTACCAGTTCGATATCATGCAACCCAAGTATCGTTAGGAGCACACTCTCAGACTTGTTTCTGACCATAATCTCTTCGATCAAGTGCTCAACTCTCTCTGGACAAGGTTCTTCCGAAAGAATTGTTATGCAAGCATTTGTCGTTGCCTGACCTTTCCAAAAGCTCATCGATGGGATTAGTGTGAAACTGTCGAAATACTTGGCGACAATGGCAGCTAGGCTTCCGTTATCCTGTGTGTATATGCAATACTCAAATCCAAACGTCAATGTCGCACGCACCTCCTCCACGAGATCTGTTACTTCGAAGGTTCAGTTCATCCGGACGAACTGAGTTAACCGTCGTGGGCCGTTCAGACCAGTGATCAGGAAGATAAAGGATAGAAAAAAGGGGTTGTAGCAGCATGGTCATTCTTCGGTTTTCTAGAGGATTACTACTGTGCCGAGAGCGCCGCAGCCTGAAGCAAGTAGACTTGCGCCTGCGAAGATGTTTGTGGCGGCTGTGGAAGCGAAACCGACTCCTGTCACTATAGCCCCTGACTGGAAGGCTACGGCTGACTGGGACATCAGAACCGCTGCAGATTGGAAGGAGAGACTGGCTTGGGAAGCAAAGGTGGCCGCGGTTATCAAAGAGGTAGCGACTGTGCTTGATGTTGTGATAGCCGCCTCGCTTTGCATGATCACTGCAGCATTACTGACGAATGTTGCGGCGGTCTGAAATGCGATCGACGCTTGTGCAGACGTTTGGGCGAGAACTGTTGTCGCGATGAAGGGTGCGCACCAGCAGGCTTGAGTGGCTGTTATCACGTCTGCTAGTACCACTGCGTGTGCTTGGACAATGACTGGCACGACAAGTAGAACTGCCGTTGCCGCCTGCGACTGAGCGATGATTGCTGCCGAGAATGATGTTGAGATCTGGGTAGCTGTGAAGTCGTCGATGATCACTGTGGATTGTATCGTTTCAGCGGTTTGTAGAGTGGTTGCCGCTTGGAAGAAGAAGCTTGCGCTGGTTTCGAGAGCGGTCGACAATTGCGAGACGTAGAATGCTGCTATGGCGAGGTTTGTAGCGCTCGGGAAGCTCGACACTGCTTGTAAAGCAACCGCTGTTTGGGTCGAGAGCGATTGCACAGTCTGCAGTGACCATACAGCCTGCGACTGGAACATCGTGACAGACTGGAGTGTGCTGGCGGCTTGGAACGCTGTGAAAGATCCTGTCTGCATGTTAACCATGGACAGTGAACTTATCGATTGCTGCGAAGCCAATGTTGCTGTTTGGATGGACTGAATAGCGACTGCTGACTGGGAAGCGACCATGGATGCTGTTTGGATGGCCGTCAACGACTGAGCCGACAGTGCGGCGCCAGACCAGGACTGTATTACTGACGCTGACTGTAGGACGGTCGCTGCTTGGGCTGCTCCTGCAGCGTGTGCATGGAGGACAGCGTGGGTGTGAAGGTTTGTGACTTCGCTGGAGTGTATGTTCGACACTAGATTGGTGTTGGCAACGGTCGACCATGCTCTGGCTGAGGGGACACTGGTTGCTGCGAAGAATAGGGCGATGGAAGCTACGAGGGTTGCTGCTACGAATGTTTTTCGTTTGTTTTTCGTTAGGCTTTGCATTTTTTCTTCGAACAACCTAGCCTGCGGATCTCGCATATAGTCGGGCCGTTTAGGTCAGAAGGGATAAGGCAAAATTCCCGTTTTTCTGTTACAAGTCAGCCATGCCTTTCGTAAGACCATTTCAAAAACACACTACCCAACACAACTCATGTCAACTTGAAGAGGGAAACCCTCAATCGCCTAGATCGCACAATTCGATAAAGAGAGGTCAATAATCCCTCGACACTGGACTGCTCTCATATCGCTTCGGTTAGGTCTCTGTCTATTCTAGCTGGCTCGGTCACCTTTTCCAAGAGTAACGATTGTTGTGATTTGCCCGAGTCGAACCTGCTCCCTGCAAGTCCTGAGTTCCTTGCCATGCCATTGACACGTTCATGTCAATCTGTACAAGCTTTAGTATGATCAATCTCGGAAGGTCAACGACTTTCGCCCATGGCCATGTCTGACAAAGAGATCAATACCGCGGTCCGTGGGGGTCAGCTAGAGATCTCGCCGGAACCAGAAAGGATCAACCCGGCAGGGATCGATCTGCGGGCGATCAAAAAGCTGACCATCAAACCAAGACATCAGACTCTCGCGGCCACGATGGAAAGAATTGGACTCCCAAATAATTTTCTTGGAATCCTCCATTTACGATCATCGTTCGCAAGAGAGGGAGTGATCGCGAGCCTCGCTCTAGTCGACCCTGGATATCAGGGGCAACTTACGATCAGCCTGTATAATGCTGGGGCAAGACCCGTAATTATCAAAGAAGCCGAGAGATTCGTCCAGCTAACACTATTCAGACTTGGAAAGCCAGCGAAACGATCCTACAAGGGACGATACCAGAATAGTTCTGGAGTTGTAAAGAGTAGACGGTAGCGAGGATATGTCGGAGTCCGAGAATATCGACAGCCGTGGGAAATACTTATCAATGAAGCAGACTCCAGAGGGCAAAATGGAGCAGTATTAGTTAGATGAAAGACACTTCCCGCATTCTCGACCTCAAATACAAACTCATGACCATCGAACTTCTGAACCTCGCGAAGAAAAGATACACTTACCGCGAGCTTTCACAGATGGTCCATCTTCCCGAGACGGTATTGAGCCGTTACGTCAAAGGTCACGTACTCCCAACCGCCGACAGAGCCGAGGAGATCAATAGGACACTTCAAAAATATATGAGCCTAGAGAGAGAACTCCAGGAACGAATCAAATTCGACGACCTCGGATATTTCGACAACACCGCAATAATCAACGACACAATGCTGCTCGAAAGAGCAGTCCAGCATGCAGTCATGCGCTTCGCCGGACGTCGGATAACAAAAGTGATGACGGCCGCCGTCGATGGCGTTCCATTAGCTACACTGTTGGCTCATCGGCTCGGAGTCGGACTCATACTCGCGAAGAAGAACCGTGAGGTTGGAGTAAGAGAATTCATCGAAGAAGTATTTGTCCCAGCAAAAACCGCTATGATGATGAGCCTCTACGTCCCTAGGGACGCTATCCGAAGAGGAGACTGCATACTCATAGTGGACGACATCATCGACAGCGGCGAGACACAACGTGCAATGATTCGAATTGCGCAGAAAGCCAAAGCGGAAGTTACCGGAATCTACGCACTCATCGCAGTAGGCCACGACTGGAAACAACGCTTAGGCGAGTTCAGTACTGTTCCAGTAGAACTCTGTACAGAAGTACTCAAGAAAGAAGTCAAGGAAATACCAGTCTAAGACCAGCGCCTTACTACGAATCTGTAAGCCAGGCCCCGCAGGCTATCGCGAGGCCTTCTCCAGCCCCTCTTCATAGGGCGGAGTTACAATCCCACGATCAGTCACAATCCTCGTCACCAGCTCGGGCGGTGTGACATCGAAGGCCGGATTCATCGCGTTCACTCCTCGCGGTGCTACTCGATGCCCAGCGAGATAGAGGACCTCATTAGGGTCTCTTTCCTCGATTATTATCTTCGAGGGATCCGTCGCGAGATCAACGGTCGAGACTGGCGCCGCAACGTAGAACGGCACATCGTAGAACTTGGACGCTAGAGCGATCTGTAACGTCCCGATCTTGTTCGCAACATGACCCGTCCTCAATATCCTGTCCGCGCCGACAACCACCTTATCCACCAATCCACGGGACATCAACTGGGCGACCGCACTGTCGCAGACGAGAGTAACCGGGATGTGGTCGCGCGAGAGCTCGAACGCGGTCAACCGACTGCCTTGCAAGAGTGGCCGAGTTTCCGTCGCTATGACCTTGACCTGTTTTCCTTGCTCGACCGCGGTCCTCACGAGAGCTAGAGCGGTCCCGTAGCCTGCGGTCGCTAGGGCTCCAGCATTACAATGAGTCAGAACCGTGTCATCATCTTCAATGAGGTTCGCGCCATACTGACCGATCTTGTGCGCGGCCTCAAGCTCTTCCTGCATGATGGCATCGGCCTCCTGGCGCATCTCTCCCTCCAGATACCGAGATGACCCGGCACGGTTGCTTGCTTTGTAGACTCTCTCGACGGCCCATCGAAGGTTCACCCCTGTCGGTCTGGTCTGAATCAATTGGTCTGCACTCTTACGCAATATTTTCCTAGCCTCGTCAAGACTCTCCTGATTTGTCCTCCGTGCCGCCAAGACCAACCCGTAAGCACCCACGACACCAATCAATGGTGCCCCTCTGACTTTCATTGATCTGATCGCGCGACAAACCTGGTCGACAGTCCCGAGTCTGATGTATCTCAGTCTGCCCGGGAGGCTTGTGCAGTCCACGGCTTCTAAAGCACCGTTCCTCCATCGGACTGGCTCTAGCCAATCATTCCTAGAACTTGTCTTCTGTGGTTTAGTCGAATGCTCAAGCATTTGAATTGCCCTGTTCTGATCCAAGTCTTTCTTGACATGGCTTTATAGCCGTCTCTTCGCGACCGAACTGTTCCTTCCACAGAAAAATTGGTTTGATCGATCACCAGGCTTGGTTTGACTGGACTTGACAGCTACAACAGCACCCGTGACCGTCGAAGCTTACGAAGCCTACCTGTCTAAGGGTCGTGTCTACCTTCCAGATCCTGGGAAAGCGATGGAGCTGCGGGAGCGAGCCTTCGGGACCCTCGCCGGAAACCGAGTGAATCTGAACCCGTACGAGACATTCTATCTCACCGAGAAGAACAAGATCAAGGTCCAGAACAAGACAACGCTGAAACCTCTCTCTCTGCAAGAACTCGTTACGAAACTCTCCATCGGCAAGCCCACGATCTGGATCAAGTATCTAGTCTACCGAGATCTTCGCGATCGAGGATACCTTGTCCGGGAGAGGCAAAGATTCGATTTCGAAACCTTCGGGAAGGGCGCGACCCGTAGACTGATCTACATTGTTTACGAGGGAGGCGAGACCAGTCTAGAAGCACTATCGAAAATGTCTGCAAAGGCAAATAGTGAGGGTAAGGATCTGGTGCTCGCTGTTATCGATCGAAGGACCGACATCGTCTACTACACCTTGAACACTGTGGAGGATTTCAAAGATCAGGTGAGCCAACAATGAAAAGAGCCGACAAGCAGAGAACAGGACCCTCAACTGTCACGCAGTCACAGGAGTTCTCCGTTCCACGTGGGATGCGAGACATCGAGCCCGACGAAATGGCTCGTCGCGTATGGCTCATAGAGAAAATACACGGTGTGTTATGGAGGTATGGCTTCAAACTTGTCGAGCCAAGCCCAATAGAAAATATTGAGACGTTAGAGGCGAAGTCCGGTCCGGAAATCAGGGATCAGATCTTCTGGTTCAAAGACAAGGCTGATCGGGAACTGGGGCTTAGGTTCGACCTTACGGTTGGAATGACAAGGATGATCGCCAACCGATTCGATCTTCCAGAGCCGATCAAAGTGGCCAGTATTGCAGGAATGTGGCGGTATGATGAGCCCCAGTACGGCCGATACAGGTACTTCACACAGTGGGACTCAGAGGTCTACGGTGTCGCAGATTCTTCCGCGGACGCGGAGATCATTGCTGTAGGAACAGATATTCTAGAGTCGGTCGGCCTCAAGGATTACGAAGTCCGGTTAAGCAATCGAAAACTTATCGAGGGCTTCCTCCGCAGTCTCGACATCGTCCCGGGTCCAGAACTTGAACGAGTGATACGAGTCATCGATAAACTGGACAAAGTGGGCTCAGAGGAAGCAGAGCGGGAACTTCTGAGAGCGGGATTGTCGAAAGATCGAGTCAAGCGGATAATCGGCTTCACCGAGCTAGGCGGAGCACCGGACAATGTCCTCGGAGACCTTGAGAAACGGTTGCCAAAGAACGACATGGTCCAGCAGGGATTCAAGGAATTATCCGAGACCATCGAATACCTTGGACCACTAGGCAAAGTTGGCAAGTGCCGTGTCGACCTCGGTATTGTCCGAGGAATCGCCTACTATGACGGAACAGTCTTCGAAGCCTATGACCAAGGCGCGGGGGAGATAGGCTCCATATTCGGCGGCGGAAGATTCGATCGACTCTCCAGATTATACGGGAAGCGGGACATGCCTGCCACAGGCGTCGCGGGCGGACTGGAGCGGTTGATGCTTTCTCTCGAGAAGAAGAATTTGTATCCTCCAGAGATTGAGAAACCTGTTCAGGTATTCGTCGCAACAGTGAATCAAAAAACTAGAGAAGAGGCTGTAAAATTGGCACAAAGGTTGAGAAGTAATGGCTTCCGCGTCGACTATGACCTCAAGCAACGACCATTGCCCAAGCAGTTAGAATACGCCAATTCTCTAGATGCAAGAATATCTCTGATCCTAGGACCGCGCGAGTTAGAAAAAGGAACGATCCGTTTTAAGGATATGAAAACGGGAGATGAACGAGACATAGAACTCTCAAAGATCGTCGATGAAATCGCTAGCATGATCCAGTAAGGCCTGACTCTAATCAGTCACCAAAAAATGAACATGAGACCGAATCGTTCACGTATACGGATTGTTCGGCTCGGGGATCCACGGGAGTATTTGCGAACCGAATTGGTGCAAAGAGATGCTTGGGGAATAGAACAAGCTGACATCATAATTCCATTTCACATGATGATCGCGGCTCAACATCATGGTGGCCTCGTGCTTGGCGCTTATGATGGAAGGAAGATGGTTGGATGTCTTTTCGGGATCGCCGGTCGTGATAAGAAACGACAATTTCACTATTCACACATCACCGGTGTCCTCAGAGCCTATCAGAAGAGAGGTGTTGGACTGCTCCTTAAGAAACGTCAGAGGGATCTGGTCCTCAAGGAAGGGATCGACCTAGTGAAATGGACTTTCGATCCATTACAGGCGGGCAATGCATACTTCAACATTCGAAAACTCGGCGCGATCGCTAGGGAGTATCATCGAGACCTGTACGGCCGGATGCCAGATAGTCTCAACAAGAACATGATATCAGACCGTTTCGAGGCCGAATGGTGGATACGGACGAGAAGAGTCAACAATATCCTACATGGAAAAAAGAAACATCCCAGCGTATCACAACTAAGGGCGGGTAAAGCAGGGCTAATCAACGAGACAGATCTGGAAGACGGAGTTCGGCGTCCTGTTAAGTTAAATCTCAATCTCAATGAATACCGAATGCTCTTCGAGATTCCTTCGAGTATCGAAAAAGTAAAGGTTCGAGGCCTTGATCTTGCTCGGAAATGGACTCTTCACAATAGACGGGCGTTTGAAAATTATTTCGGGAAGAAGTATGTCGTAACTGACGTTCTCTTGGACCGTGAGGAAGGTGAGAACAGAATCTATTACTTGCTAGAGCATGGGTTCCGACCCGTGACATAGGAGCGCTGGGTCGTTGACCATAGACGCAATTGAATTACGCGAGATTCGTCTACGACTCATCTCCCCTTTCGAGACAAGCGGCTGGAAAGAGGAGGAGAAGACATGCATCATCGCCTCTTTGGAAGAGGGCTCGGATATAGGATATGGAGAGTGTGCAGTAAGTCAAGGGCCATGGTATGGTCCTGAAACGTTGACTACTGCCTGGCACATCATGGAGGAGCACATTCTTCCAAAAATATTGGGTAAAGACTTTGACAATCCTCAGGCGTTCTTGAGCGCAGTATCCCACATTCGAGGTCACAATATGACTAAGGCTGCATTCGAGATGGCATTGTGGGATCTGCTAGCGAAGAAAAAGAAGACCTCTTTGAGTCGAATGCTTGGCGGGACACGAACAAAGATCCAGAGCGGAGTAAGCGTCGGTCTCCAGAAGAGCATCAACGAGCTCGTAGAGGTCGTCGGAGAGTATGTCAAGCAGGGCTACCTACGGGTAAAATTGAAGATCAAGCCCGGCTGGGACATCAAACAAGTTGGAGCAGTCAGGACGCAATTTCCCAGTTTGAGATTGATGGCGGACGCAAACGGAGCCTATTCTCCTGAGAAGAAGGATGAATTGGTTCAATTGGATCAGTTTGGGCTGATGATGATCGAACAACCCTTTGCATGGGATGACATGGTCGAGCATGCATTATTGCAAAGCATGATCAGGACCCCTGTATGTCTGGACGAGAGTGTTTCGAGCCTCAACGACATGAAAACAGCATTGGAACTCCAGAGCTGTAGAGTGTTGAACATCAAGCCTGCAAGGGTCGGTGGACTAACTGTTTCCAAGAAAATCCATGACCTCTGCCTCTCCAAGAAAATGCCTGTATGGTGCGGCGGACTCTTGGAGACTGGAATTGGACGAGCCCACAATGTTGCCTTGGCGAGTCTGGCAGGCTTCGTGTTGCCAGGCGATATTTCAGCAAGCAATCGCTACTTCAAACAGGATATTGTCGACCCCGAATTTACACTGAACAATGATGGGACCCTTGATGTTCCTCAGAAGAAGGGGATTGGCGTTGAAGTTTTGGCGGATCGCCTTGAAGAAAATACAAAGGTGAAGAAACGGTTTAGGGTTTAAACGCTTTTCGGCGGTATATATTAGGAAGGACCGGGATAAGTATCACTAGACAGGTCGGAAATTATTTGGCAAGTGATACAAGCCTTAGGCTCCGCACCCGAACACTTAGAAGACGACGCGCCAGAAAAGAGCGAGAAGAAAGAGAATCTGGTGCGCGACTGATCGTCGTTGCACCAGCCGCCGGCTAGCCCAACCAGGTTAGTTTTTCTTTTTCTCGTACGGTCTGAGATCATAGAACTCTGGCGGATTCTTAGGAAGGACGTACCGGATGTAGCCATAATCATATTTTTCATGGTAAACGTTGCTGCCATCGACACCCTTCTTATACAAGTCTTCGAAATTTTTCCAGTTCTTCGATCTAATGGCCTCGCTTATCGGGTTGAGGTATTCACGGGCAAAGTTGGTTAGGTCCGTCGAATATTTTGGCCTTAACGTACTACCCGCGCGCAGTAGAGCTGTAACCTGGTTGAGCTCGTGTTGTGCGAGGAGCCAGTTACCACCCTTAGCCGCATAGTAGAGGATATGATACCGCTCTCCTACTTCCTTCATTAGCCGGGCCATTCCAGGCTGGACCTCAGCCAATTGCTCAAGCGTCATTTCTCCATGCTTCGTCTTGATTGTGGTGACTTTCTTCTCTTCGGCCAAACTAGACAGCCTCAGTTGCACCTTCAAGAGTGTCTGCTTATATGGGAACAGTCAAACCTTGAAACCGGGGGATGACGTTAGGTTGTGGGTTGAATTCAAGTGTCCGATATGCAGTCAAGAACTGAAAGATGACAGGGACCTTGCCAACTTCCTGGTCTGCAAGAACAATTCTCACGGATTGTTACGGTTCTACACAGGAGACGGGTGTTTCTTCACCACTGACCACAAGGTGGCTGAGGCATTGTTGTTGAAGGGACGAAAGGTGCACGTTTCAGACCCGAAAGGTTTCGCCCAGTTAGAATAATCGCTCGTCGGCTAACCATTATTATCCGATGTTTCCGTTCAAACCAGCTATTGCACCGGGCCCGTAGCTCAGTCTGGATAGAGCGGCAGCCCCCTAAGCATAGATGGGGTCCTACCAGAACGGAGACAGCTGTAGGAAACAGGGCAACAGTCTCCGGCTAAGGGCCGTGGTTTCGAATCCCCCCGGGCCCGCCACTCCCGTTTACTTCTCAGGTTCTCTACTCTCATTTCAATCTGAGAGTAACTTAGAGAAACCACTCCCGTTTACTTCTCAGGTTCTCTACTCTCATTTCAATCTGAGAGTAACTTAGAGAAA
>VBBH01000128.1 GCA_005888695.1 Candidatus Bathyarchaeota archaeon | reverse complement strand
GTCTGGGCCGGGGTAGCTTCCCCCGACATTATCTCCCTCATCGCCACCCTCGCCTGATCCAGGCCCAGATCATTGTTTTCCAGGAGAACTGGAATGATCTCTCGGATCATTGCCATCCTTCATCACCTTCGGTAATCGTCAAGGTGAGGCTCTGCAGAAACCGCTAGCGCCAATTCAACATGTGTTGTCGGAAAACTCGACGGTGGCCGGATTATTGCAAATTGTCCAAAGTCGATACCCCATAACTGTCTCTTCCTTACCGAAGGAGTTAGACACCTATGCTCTATTTAGCACTTGCGTGACCACTTTTGTACGTGTGCGCTTCCAAAATGAATATCGTCAAGTCCGAGCAAGGACACGTTCTCCGTCAGGAGACATCCGAACACTCGCCCCTTCCAATATTCGCATGGCTTCACGAGTATCAACCCCATCGTGGACAACAGCCAGCAAGGCTCTCACCATGGCAGCTGGCCTTTGATGTTGGAAAACGCTCCTCCCAAATGATACACCTGATGCTCCAGCCCTCATAGCTGCCGAGGTTATATCGAGCAGTTCAGAGTCCGACCCAGCCTTCGCACCGCCAGCGATCACTACTGGGACGGGGGCCTCGTGCACGACTCTTTGAAAGCTCTCTGGGTCACCTGTATAGTTCGTTTGGATAATGTCCGCCCCTATCTCGTACCCGAGACGAACTGCATGCCCTACCGCCTCATACCCATGTTCGTCTTTGATTCCGGGACCTCGGGGGTACATCATTGCAAACAAGGGCACTCCATAATCGTTGCATTTTTCAGCAATCCTGGAGAACGTCTCCAGCATCTTCTGTTCGTGCGATGAGCCGACATTGATCTGAACTGAGACAGCATCTGCCCCGATACGGATCGCGTCTTTAACCGACGAAACCTGGGCCTTCCAGTTCGGCGCCTCAGTCAACCGTGTTGCACCCGAGACATGAACTATCAAGCCCAATCCATCAATGTCAACTGAGCGAGCGACGCCTATGTGGACCAGCACGGCATCAGCCCGTGACTTGACAAGTTCGCCCATCGTAGAAGTCATGTCCCTCAACCCTTCTATTGAACCGACCGCAACAGCGTGATCCATTGGCACTATCACTGCCCTGCCATCACTACGAAAGACCCGTCCCATTCTCCTCTTCTTACCCAGCTCCACATACAGTCCTCCTCCTAGAACAGTTTCTCTGCATGGAATAATTCCGCGTTCAAGATAGAACATCCTGCTCCGCCTCGCATGAGATTGTGGCCAAGCACGACATACTTGAGACCATGAAGCGCCTCATCTTTCCGGATCCTTCCCACACTCACGGACATACCATTGCCCTCGTCCACATCTAGCCTTGTCTGGGGCCTATCCTGTTCGGAACGCACCACAATAGGATTGGTCGGGGCTGACGGCAGTCCAAGCTTTTGCGGCAAACCAACAAAGTTAAGCATGGCATGCGACGCCTCGCTTGGGGTCGCCGGTTTCCTCATCTTTACGAAAACAGCCTCGATATGACCATGCAACGTCGGGACCCGATGGCAGCTGGCACTGACACTTATGCTGGCAGGCGCATTGGATCTTCCGAGCATCTTGTTAGTCTCTGTCTCAACCTTCTCCTCCTCATTCTTGATGTAAGGAATCACGTTACCAATAATGTCCATCGACGCCACACCGGGATACCCGGCCCCAGAAACCGCCTGCATAGACGAAACAATGACACTATCGAGATCGAACATTTCGTGCAGAGGCTTCAACGAGACAGTCAGTACCGCGGCCGTACAATTCGGGTTGGCGACAATGAAGCCATCACGTCTCTCATGTCGCTTTTGCTCTTCTATCAGTCGAGCGTGGTCTCCGTTTACCTCAGGATTAAGCAAAGGGACATAGCGGTCCATTCGATGGGGCGAAGCGTTCGTAAAAACTGGATACCCGGCTTGGGCAAACTCATCCTCAATAGGACCAGCCAGCTCGGTGGGTAAGGCTGAGAACACGATATCAGGATCGCCTAATGCCTTGACACTAGGATCTACTACGCTCATGTCTCCAAGACCATTGGGCAAAGCCATCTTGCTCCCGATAGCTGAGGAGTAACTCTTACCAACGCTCCTATCTGAGGCAGCGACCCCGCTAACTTCGAACCAAGGATGATTAGCGAGTAAGGTGACGAACCTCTGCCCCATCAGCCCTGTGGCGCCGAGAACCACAGACTTTCTTTTACTCATCGGATACCTCCTTCCGTCCTTCGAACAGTAGCACTGATTCTCCCTATTAACAGAGCGATTCCTGTCGAAGTAAGGATTCGTAATTCTTAAACGGGAATAACGTCTCCCCATACCCAGGAACTCAGGTAGTCTACTTGTGCGGCATATTCGGATGCATCCTACACAACAATGAACACGCCGCACCCCTCATCAAAGACGCCCTCCGACGATTAGAATATCGAGGATACGACTCCGTAGGAATAGTCACAATAGCAAACGGCAAATTGCACGTGAAAAAAGACAGGGGCCGACTTGATGAGGTGGACTCCATCTACAAACTCGGCGAGATGCCGGGCACTGTAGGAGTCGGACATACCAGATGGGCAACGCATGGAAGACCAGCCATGGAAAACGCCCATCCTCAAACAGACTGCAAATCCCGGATAGCAGTCGTCCATAACGGAATCATCGAGAACTATCTAGAGATAAAGAAAGAACTCGAATCAAAAGGACACAAGTTCGTGTCCAGAACGGACACCGAGATCGTCCCGCACCTCGTCGAAGAGTATCTCTCAAATGGTATGAAACTTGAAGACGCTTTCCGAAAAGTCGTCCGACGACTGGAAGGCGCGTACTCACTGGTCCTTGTAGCTGCCCAAGAGCCCGACAGTATACTTTGCGCTCGGAGAGAGAGCCCACTTGTTCTAGGCGTCGGCGATGGAGAATATTACTGTGCCTCCGACATATCCGCATTCCTACCATTAACGAAGAAGGCAGTCCTATTGGATGAGGGCGAGCTAGCCTATCTCAACCGTGACGGATACAGAATTTTCAAGGCCGAGAACGGCGGAGTCGTGAAGCGGGAACCAATAACCGTCACATGGGATCCTGAATCCGCGAAGAAACAAGGCTTCAAACATTTCATGCTGAAAGAGATACATGAGCAGCCCCAGACTGTTAAGAACGCATTACAAACCCCGAGGATCTACCACGACATAATAGCCAGCCGACTCGTGGACGCTAACAAAGTCTTCATCGTCGGCTGCGGCACGGCATATCATGCCGGGCTCGTCGGATCCTTCGCGCTAAGAAAGCTCGGCGGTATAGACGCTCGAGTAGTGGTTGCATCCGAATTTTCAGAAGATGGTCTCGACCTTGTCGACAAGGACACTGCAGTACTCGCAGTCAGCCAATCGGGCGAAACAATGGACACACTCAACGCTGTCAGAGATGCCAAGGCCAAGGGAGCGAGAATCCTGAGTGTTACGAACGTATTGGGCTCCACCCTGATGCGGCTATCCGATGTCTACATAGGCCAGAACAGTGGCCCCGAGATCGGTGTCGCGGGAACCAAGACTTTCACGTCTCAGGTTGCAGTTCTTCTGCGTCTTGCCCAAACTGTTGGACGAAAACGAAACATCGGTACGGACCAATTGGATCAGCAAGTCGAGGAAGGACTCAAAGAGACTCCTAATGTGATCCAGGATATTCTGAATACGAAGATGGAGACAATTCGGAGAACCGCGGAGGGCTGTGAAGACGCCCGTAGCATATGTTTCCTTGGAAGAGGAGTAAACGTAGCGACGGCAATGGAAGGACGACTTAAGCTGTTAGAGCTGAGTTACATTCCTGCAATTGCATATCCAGCAGGTGAGAGTAAGCACGGATTCATCTCCCTCGTCGAAGAAGGCTTCCCGGTCGTATTTGTAGCGCCTCGGGATGAGACACATCGGAAAATGGTAGGGAATATAATGGAAATGAAGGCACGCGGCGCTAGAGTAATATCCATCATTCAAGAAGGCGACACTGAGATCAAAGAACTGTCCGATGATTCAGTTGAGATCCCCGGAATCCTACCCTCCCTGGTCACACCAATAGCATACGCGGTCCCTCTCCAACTGCTCGCCTACTACGTCTCGGTCGGCAAAGGCTATGATCCAGATTACCCCAGGAATCTTGCAAAGAGCGTAACTGTCGAATAGATCCTGAGACGTACAGAGCAAACCAGTATTGACTGTTGAGAAGAGCGAGCAGGAAGTTCTGGAAGGGAAGCTCGACATGGCAATAGCCGAGGCTGAGACCAAGACCAGCAAAGCCATAGAATCCATCACCAACAAGATAGAAGACTCCGACAAAGACCTCTGGGCTGCTGCGGAAGCAACTGAGTTCGCGAGCCTCGTCTATGCCCTTACCTACAGTCTTGAAGATTCAACAGTCACCACCACGAGAAAAGACGATGAAGACACTTCTACAATGGTAAGGGACGCCTCTCAGAATCTCAGAAGAGTCCAGACGCTGAGAAAACAACTTGACAAGGATTCTCTGCTAGAGGGCTACAAGGTTCTCAGAGGCACGACCGATTCCCTTAGAAACGCGTACCTTAGGATAACTAAGATCAAGACGAAACCACCCCCTGGCAGCTAACCCCCGAATACTTTCAGCCCAGCCACAGATCGAAATCAAGTCAATTATTGCTAGAAAACAGGCACTTTTCATTCAAAATCCGATCATTCCCTCGTGAAATCTGAGCTCGGGAGGGGGGAGGTGTGCTGGTTAGGATGAAATTTTCCAAGCACGGAAGAAGAGACGGGTGCATAGTATTTTCGGGAAACTAAACAATAGTTTCACACTTGCTCAGAGACTACGCCAACTCTAGGGAGCGGCAGAAGGAGTAGGTCTCGGGGCGTGATGAGGGAGTAGTCCAACTGGGACGGCTGCTCGAAGTTTTCTAGTAACGGGTATCCCGATTATTCCTCCCGCGACAACCTGGATTATGTCGAAAGGTAGCTCACCAAGCGCGAAGGTCAGGCCGGCTGCCTTGGCCGCATCGGAGCTTGCGCCGAAAACGAGACCGATAAAGACCCAGTTGGTAAGGAAGTATCCGAGAACCATCGCGATACTCCCGAGAACCCAACCGAAAAGTTACCCCCGCCTAACCCACTTTGACGCCACGTACCCGGCCAGGAATCCCTCCAGTCCCTTGACCACTAAGGTGAAGGGAGCGTAATAGCTACCGTAGGCCGCGTCTGAGAGCGCTGAACCGACTCCTCCGGAAATCCCGCCGACGATCGGACCGAATGTCAGTGAGGATATGAAGACGGCAATGTCTCCCGCATCGAAGACAGCCTGACCGCCCAGATTAGGGATGGGCGCGCTAAGGAAATACGTTACGACAAAGACGAAGGCAACCATGACCGCAGTAATGGTGACAGTAACCGTAGGACTCTTCTTTTCCGCGGATACTTTAGCGTTCATCTCCGTCTTGCTCATCTCAGACTCCTCCCATGCTCGGCACTCTTGCTGATCGAGGCCAACGGCGTCTTGATCGATTGGGGCCGTCTTCTCAGAGCGGCCCTGACGAAGCCAAGGTATGGCGGCGACGGCCGGTTTAATCTAGACTTGAACTCGGCATGATATTGGGTTGCCAAGTGGAATCGATTAGTTGGGAGCTCAAGAATCTCCATTCGACGATTGCTGTCACTGCTGCCTGAGAACACAAGGCCCTTCGTTTCGAACTCTGCAATGTACTTCGGATTCACCTCATATCGATGGCGATGGCGTTCCAATGCCTTCCCCCGGCCATAAAGATCGTGGGCCATTGTCTTGTCCTTGATCATGATCTCATGGGCGCCTAACCTCATTGTCCCACCCTTAGTCGCGACGCTATTCTGTTCCGGCATTAGATCAATGACACGATCCTTCGCCTCCGAGTCAAACTCTGAACTCGTTGCATCCTGGATGCCAATGTGACGTGCGTACTCTGCAACTGCGAGCTGGAAACCGAAACAAATCCCAAGGAACGGCATATCATGAGATCTCGCGTATTGTATTGCCCTGATCTTGCCCTCGGCACCCCTGGACCCAAATCCGCCTGGGACCAAAACACCATCGAATCGTGAAAGGACATTGAGTTTCTCCGGCTCGTTCTCGAAGCCATCCGTCTCGATCCATTCCAAGTTCACATGAGCATTCGAAGTGGCCCCTGCGTGCTTCAAAGCCTCGTTCACGCTAACATAGGAATCTGCTAGACCAGCATACTTTCCACATATCGCGATATTCACCTCGCTCTCTGAGTGCAACGATTCTTCTAGAGTCCTTCGCCATTCATCCCAACGAGGCATCCGTCCATTCAGTTGGAACCTTCGGGCAAGATAATCGCCCATACCCTGCTCATCCAGCAAAGTTGGAGATTGGTAGATGCTTTGCATGTCTTGACTGGTGAAAACTGCTGATTCCTCCACGTTGCAGAAGAGTGCGATCTTCCGTCTTACCTCAAGCTTCAGCGGTGCCTTCGTTCTAGCAACGATAATGTCCGGCTGCACACCGATGCGCCGGAGTTCTTGCACGCTGTGTTGCGTCGGTTTGGTCTTCTGCTCGCCCACTACATCGAGGACTGGGACAAGTGTGACGTGAACGTTCACAACATTGACGGCTCCCTCCTCTAGCCGGAACTCTCTCGCCGCTTCGAGATACGGGAGCGACTCGATGTCCCCAACTGTCCCACCTACCTCAACGATTACGAGATCGACTGGTTCGTCATGGACGATCGTCCTAAGACGATCCTTGATCTCGTCAGTAATGTGAGGAATAATCTGGACACATTTCCCTAGGAAGTCGCCACGGCGCTCGCGCTCGATAACTGATGAGTACACTTGGCCTGTGGTGATGTTGTGGCTCTTGGGGACATTGATGTCCAAGAACCTCTCATAGGTTCCAATGTCCATGTCAGTTTCTCCACCATCCTCAGTAACGAAGACTTCACCGTGAACGTAAGGGTTCATGGTGCCTGCGTCATAATTGAGGTATGGATCTATTTTGACTGATGTGACTCGAAGACCGCGGACCTGACCTATCTTACCGATGCTTGCGGCGATAACTCCCTTTCCAATTCCCGACATGACGCCGCCGGTGACGAATACGAACTTCGCCAAAGGGTAACATCGGAAGGATGGGAGACAGGTTCAAAAATCTAACGCTCAAGGAACCGTCTACGGAATCCCTCATGACCCAATAGGCAGGGCCAACCGGACATTACTAGGAATGGATCTCTGATCAGTTTCCTGCTAGGCCACGAGTCTTGGCCTCAAGTGTCCGACGCTCAGGCAATTTCAGCCCGGCCTTGGACCAATCGTCAAGGAACCTCTTCAGACCGATGTCAGTCAACGGATGCTTGACCATCCTCTCCAAAACATCAGCAGGCATGGTTGCAACGTGAGCCCCTAGCTTAGCAGCTTCGACTACATGGACAGGGTGGCGAATGCTTGCGACAAGCACTTGAGTCTCAATGTCATAGTTGCGATAAATCTGCAAAATCTCCTCCACTACACTCATTCCAACATGCCCTGCATCATCTAATCGTCCGATGAAGGGACTCACGTAACCAGCACCAGCCTTCGCAGCAAGCAAGGCCTGGTTCGGAGAGAAGACCAGAGTCACGTTAGTTTTGATCCCCTCCTTGTGCAACTTTCGTACTGCGACGAGTCCCTCGGAGGTCATCGGAACTTTCACGACCACATTCGGCGCCAGCGCAGCCAAGTCATGAGCTTCATGAAGCATCCCCTCAATATCCTGGCTCACAACTTCCAAGTTCACCGGTCCGGATACGATTCGGAGTATCTCCCCCACTAGCTCCAAGAATCCCCGGTTCTCCTTCGCAATTAGGGTAGGATTCGTTGTAACGCCGTCAAGGATTCCCATATCTGCGAAGGTCTTGATCGATGCAACGTTGGCAGAGTCAAGAAATATCTTCATCTAACAATCACCTGGTCCGAATAATCCTTCTAGCGGTCTCAATTATCTCCTTCGACGTCAGCCCATATTTCTTCATTAGCTCTGGATGCTCTCCCGATTCGCCAAATGTGTCGCGTATCCCTATCCTCGCGACCGGGACCGGATACGAATCGGTCACTGCCTCAGCGACTGCTCCGCCCAGGCCACCGATTATGTTGTGTTCTTCGGATGTAATGATCACTCCCGTCTTCCTAGCAGACTTCAGAATGGTCTCGGTATCGAGTGGCTTGAGTGTGTGAGAATCGATGACTTCGGCCGAAATATTCTCCTTAGACAATGTCTCCGCAGCTTCCAGGGCTTCA
The DNA here is from genome assembly GCA_005888695.1 of Candidatus Bathyarchaeota archaeon. Next base: position 907 of record VBBH01000128.1, on the reverse strand, counting down.
TTCACTAACAATCCGCACGCAATCAATGAAACATCCTTGCCAGCCCGGAGGACACTGGCCCTACCAATCCGCAGGTCGGAAGTAACTGTGTGTATGGTGGGAACGTCGGGCCTAGCGAGTCGAAAATAGAATGGACCGCTTGTCACCGATGCTTGTATGATTAGTGCCCTTGTGGAAGGCCCGTCCGAGGGCACGATGATGTGTATGTTTGGCACTGCCCTCATCGCAGCTAGATCCTCAACGGTTTGATGGGATGCCCCATCCGGACCGACGCTTAACCCGCCGTGCGAAGAGACTATTTTGACGTCAAGTCTAGGGTAAGCGATCGCGTTCCGTATTTGATCGAGACATTTGCCAGGGACGAAGGCTGAGTATGTACTTACGAATGGTATCTTCCCGGAGAGCGCGAGCCCGGCCGCAATACCGATCATGTTCGCCTCGGCTATGCCAACGTTGAAGAATCGTTCCGGGTAGCGGTCTCCGAAAAGGTTAGTCTTAATCGAGACGGAAGTGTCAGCACCGAGAGCCACTATCCTAGGATCCTTCGATCCAAGTTCGAGCAAAGCCTCCGCGAGCGCCGTCCGCATCGAAGCGAGCTGAACGAGCACTATGCTGGAACCTCTCTGATCGTCCTATCGGTCACGATCCTGATCTCTTGAAGAGCGGACTTAACGTCTCCTTTTCGGAAGATCGAAGCACCGGCAACGAGAACTGTCGCACCCGCCTTGACAATTTGAGCCGCGTTTCTCTGGTCCACTCCTCCGTCGACTTCGAACTCCAACTGTCTGTCTCCAACCAGTTTTATGGACTCGGCTAGCTTCGGCAGGACGGATGGCATGAACTGTTGACCAGCAAATCCAGGATTTACCGAGAGGATGAGCAGCAGATCAATGTTCTCGAGACGGGC
>VBBH01000127.1 GCA_005888695.1 Candidatus Bathyarchaeota archaeon | reverse complement strand
TCCCAGAGCTCCCGCCTCAGCAAGTTTCGGACAGCCTCCCTGATCGCGTCGCTCCTGCTGTGGTAGATCCCTGATTTCACTAGTTCATCCAATCCATCAATCAATCTCTCCGGCAACTTGACGTTGACGAGTTTCACAACGAATCGCATTCCTCTCGAGGCGAGGATTTAGCCGGAACGACGGTTAAGTCAATAAGATTTTCTACAGTCCGCGATTCTCACTCTCATGATCAGACGGCAACATATTTATCGATCGTGATCAATCAGTCAATCGAGAGGGACAGAAAGTGGGCGGCGCTAAGAGAAAAAGCATGGCACAGATGGAGAAAACCCAGCAACAACAGGATACAAAAACTGACGCCGGAGGACAGGGGAAGAAGCCGAAGGGAGGAGCCAAAGGTCCCGGAGATAAGAGACCGCGAGGTCTGAATTATCCAGAAGTTAATGACCCAAAGATGCTGGGCGAAATCAAGAGGATGGCTGCCATAACGCCTTACGGGTTGGCTTCCCAGTTTAACCTGAGACTGAGCATTGCGAAAGACCTGCTTGAGGATTTGGCGAAGCGAAACATCGTCAAGCTCGTGGGCGGGAACGCGAGGGTTAGAATCTATCAGCCTGCGAACGTGGCTTCAGCCGTTCCAGCTGCCTCCTAAGCCTTCTTGATAGTAACCGTAGTTCCCTCCCGTACCTTGCGGAAGAGTTCGAGGTTAGCTGTAACTCTGCCGATCATATTGACCGGACTGTACGGCTTCGTTGGTCCAAAGAAGACGCAAACAGCACTTCCCATGGGCCAATACGCGATACTGCCCACCTCCAACTTATTCCTTGGACTCTCACCGGCTGCTTGCACAGATACCTGAAAGTAAACCTCTTCACCCCAAATCGCCGCTCGGCCTCCCACGGGCAACGCTCGCAACAAGGCATCGACCGTTCTGGGAGAAGCAAACCGATGAAACTCCCCCTCCGCTACACCAATACGTTCTATCTCAAGGAGGATTTTCGGCCGCGAGACCTCCGATCCGAGATTAATCCCTGACATATTACCGATCGTCCATCTCGGTCTTGACCAAGTTATATGTATCCCGCAACGTCAGCCTCGCACGTATCAAAGAGAGCGTATCAGAACCGATGAAGAAAGTAGTGATAATCGGTGCAGCCGGTCGAGACTTTCATAACTTCAACATCATTTACCGCAATAACCCTGAGTATCAGGTTGTTGCATTTACCGCCGCACAGATACCTGGAATAGAGGGCAGGACATATCCACCAATCCTTTCAGGTTCAAGGTATCCAAATGGGATACCAATCTATGCCGAGCGAGAACTTGCAAGAATCATTCAGGAGAACAATGTGGACCTTGCAGTCCTCGCCTACAGCGATCTCTCCTACAATGAGCTGATGCACAAAGCATCGAAAGCCTTGACGGCCGGCGCAGACTTCGAACTGCAGGGTCCCAGAAGCACCATGATACGCTCCAAGCTACCTGTTGTCTCGGTCGGTGCTGTCCGAACTGGCGCAGGCAAGAGTACGGTTTCACGACGCGTCTGCCAAATCCTCAAGGCAAAAGGCAAGAAAGTAGGAGTGATTAGGCATCCAATGCCCTACGGCGACCTAACGGATGAAGTCGCTCAGAGGTTCTCCAATTACGAGGATCTTGATAGATACAATTGCAGTATCGAAGAGCGAGAAGAGTATGAACCCCACATCGACGCTGGATTCACGGTCTACGCCGGAGTAGATTATCAGAAAATCCTAGCTATGGCCGAGAAGGAGTCGGATATCATTGTCTGGGATGGAGGGAACAACGACATCCCCTTCATCCAGCCAAATCTACACATTGCCGTAATGGACCCGTTACGAGCGGGCGATGAACTGACGCACTATCCGAGCGAAGTAAACATCCGTATGGCGAATGCAATTGTGATTAACAAGGTTGACACGGCAGAGCCAAGAAACGTGGAGCTGGTCGAATCCGACGCGAAAGAACTAGCTCCCAGCGCTGTGGTCGTAAGGGCAGCCTCTGAGATCAAATTGGACAGTCCTGACATGGTCAAGGGAAAGAGAGTGCTTGTGGTTGAGGATGGTCCGACAGTGACGCATGGAGATATGCCGTATGGGGTTGGGTACGTGGCAGCGAAGAGGTTTGGGGCAAAACAGATCGTTGATCCAAGGCCTTTCGCGGTCGGGATAGTGAAGGAGATTTTCAAGAAGTATACTCATCTGACGCAAGTGCTTCCTACTGTCGGTTATGGCAAGCAGCAAATCCGAGACATGGAGGAGACGATCAGGAAGGCAGATTGTGAGACTGTGGTACTAGCGACACCTGCAGACATTCGAAGGATCATTAAGATCTCGAAGCCGACAGTTAGAGTAGGATATGATCTCAAAGAATTGACCAAGCCCGATATTGAGGACATTCTGATCAGTCGAAAGATAGTCTAGCCCGTTCAAGGGTCTAGGCTATAGCTTTCCTCAACGTTTCCGAGACGTACTCGACGTCATTGTCCGATAGTCTTGGATGGACCGGTAAGGAGAAGACCTGTCTCGACGCCTTCTCAGTCTCAGGTAGCTTCCCACGCCTTACTTGATTCGAGGATCGATAGAACGGAGTGGAATGCACGGGTGTGGAGTAGTAGACCGCGGCCTCTATGTTCTTCGCCCACAGCTTGTCCACGATCTTGTTGCGCTTCGCTGCGTTAACACCTCTCGCTCTGACAGTGTACACGTACCAGCTGTGCTTTCGCGTCTCATCTTCTCGTGGAAGAATGAGTTTCCCGGACATGCTCAGTTTCTCCGTTGCGAGTTCCGCATTGCGTCTGCGCTTTTCTAGGAAGGAGGGTAATTTCTTCAACTGGGCAAGGCCTATCGCGGCAGCGATCTCGGGCATGTGATAGTTCGCCCCTAGTCTTACCGACCAGTATGGGCGTTGTTCTCCATGGGATCGGACCATCCGCAAGGTCTGGGCATACTCATCATCATTCGTTGTCACCATTCCACCCTCACCGGTGGTGAGGTTTTTCGCAGCGTAGAAGCTGAAGCAGGTCATATCCGCGATGGATCCGACGCGTTTTCCATCGTACATAGCCCCATGAGCCTGGGCCGCGTCCTCGATGACAACAATTCCCTTTTCCTTGCCCAACTGTAGTATGGGCTTCAAGTCGGCAGGATAACCATAGAGATCCGTTGGAAGGATCGCTTTCGTTCTTGCCGTGAGGGACTCTTCAACACTATCCAGTCTGAGACAATAGGTTTCACGGTCAATATCAGCGAAAACCGGAGTCGCACCAGACAGCATGACCGCATTAGCTGCTCCCACAAACGTGAACGATGGAAGAATGACCTCGTCTCCAAGACCGATGTCAGCAGATAGTAGAGAGGCATGTATAGCCGCCGTCCCATTAACCATCGCAACAGCATGCTTTGCGCCAACAAATTTCGCGAAGTTGCGCTCGAAGTCGAGAACCCTGGGCCCCATACCACTCTTATCGGTTAGGATCCCTCCTCTTAGGACTTCTACTGCACTATCGATCTCTTCCTTACCCAAGAAGGGCTGGTTGATTCGAATTAGCTCTCGCATAATTCACCACGACGGAGCAGGTATCGACTATGCCGCCCAAGACACCACTAAAAAGCCTTCACAGTTGGCGAATCAAAAAAACAAGAGTCTAATTCTCTTGTAACAGGACGGCTTGTCGTCGGATAAGATTTATATCGACTATTTCCCCAGCTCATCACTGTAACACTAGAGGAGATTGTGGAATACAATTGGCCGCAGCGGAACTTGCCGGACAACCTGTCATTATTCTAAAGGAAGGAACATCTAGAAACCGTGGCCGCGATGCCCAGAGAGGAAACATTCTGGCAGCTAAGATCATAGCCGAGACTGTTAGGACATCTCTCGGTCCTCGCGGGATGGACAAGATGCTAGTCGATAGTTTTGGAGATGTAACGATTACAAACGATGGAGCCACTATTCTAGATGAGATGGAAGTTCAACACCCTGCTGCGAAGATGATGGTCGAGGTCGCGAAGACTCAGGATGACGAGGTCGGAGACGGCACAACCACGTCTGTAGTCGTTGCGGGCGAGCTTTTGAAAAAGGCGGAGGAGTTGATCGACAAGGATGTTCATCCGACAGTTATAGTCGACGGCTATCGCCAAGCGTCCACCCGGGCTCTCGAAATACTTCAGGAGATTGCGTTGAAGGCCGACCCTTCGGACAAACAGATTCTGAGGCGAGTGGCCGAAGTGTCTCTCGCTAGCAAGCTCTTGGCAGAGCATAAGGAATCAATGGCCGAATTGGCAGTAAACGCGGTACTTCAAGTCGCGGAGAAGACGCCGGGCGGATTCAATGTTGATATTGAGGATATCAAGGTCGAGAAGAAACCTGGCGAGTCCCTGACTGATACTGAGCTGATCAAAGGGATCGTCCTCGACAAAGAAGTCGTCCATCCTGGCATGCCTAAGCGTATTGAAGAAGCAAAGATTGCTCTGGTAGATCTTCCGTTGGAAGTGGAAAAGACCGAGTTTGATGCGAAGATCAATATTGAGAACCCTGATCAGATGAAGGCGTTCCTTGACGAGGAGGAAAACATGCTCAAGAATATGGTCGACAAGATCGCTGATACTGGAGCGAATGTATTGTTGTGTGAGAAGGGAATCGACGATGTTGCACAGCACTATCTCGCAAAGGATGGAATATTGGCCGTCAGACGAGTCAAGCAATCCGACATTGAGAAACTCGTGAAGGCAACGGGCGCCAAAGTGATCAGTAATCTGGACGATCTGAAATCGAGCGACCTAGGATACGCAAAAATCGTCGAGGAGAAAAAGGTCGCCGATGACAAGATGGTCTTCATCGAGGGATGCAAGAATCCGAAGGCAGTCACCATTCTAGTGCGAGGAGGAAGTGAGAGATTAGTTGATGAGGCTGAGAGATCCTTGCACGACGCGTTATGCGTTGTCAGGGACGTGATACGAGAGCCCCTTGTAGTGGCCGGGGGAGGAGCTCCCGAGGCCGAGATGGCACGGAGGCTGCGAGAGCACTCTCAGAAGCTCTCGGGCAAAGAGCAGCTAGCCGTGATTGCCTTCGCAGACGCTTTGGAAACAGTGCCCATGGCCCTGGCAGAGAATGCGGGATTGGAACCAATCGACATAATGGTACAATTGAGGGCAGCCCATGAAAAAGGGCAGATTTGGGCGGGGGTTGACATTGAAGATGGAAAGGTATCAAACCTCGAGGAAAAAGGCATCCTAGAACCGTTGAGCGTGAAGGCTCAAGTCATAAAATCCGCAACAGAAGCCGCAGGGATGATTCTGAAGATCGATGACGTAATAGCCGCGGCGAAGTCCAAAGAAGGCAAGGGACCGGCCGGGCCAAAGGACGAGGGTGACGGAGAGGGCGCAGGCGAGTTTTAGAGAGCCCGAACAGATAACTATCGGGCCCCCTAAACTCACGCGGTTCGAAAAGGCTCGGGTCGTCGGGGCCAGAGCCTTGCAAGTCTCGATGGGAGCACCTGTGCTCCTTGAGCTACCCGAGGGCACCATGTCCCCGATCGATATTGCACTCGTGGAACTTCGAGAAGGCGTTCTTCCCATCAGTATACGACGATCGCTTCCTGATGGAACCAGCCAGAACATTCCCTTGAAGTGGCTGCTCGTGCCAGAGACCCTTGAGGAACAAAGAACGGCACGAGGAAGAAAGCAGGAAGAAGACTGAGACAATCCCCTTTTTTCGAAGGCGACGAGAATTAGCCGAAACACAGCTGCCTGATGAAGAGTATTCTTCTCTGAAAACTGCCCTTTCTATCATGCTCATTGTCTCTGCAGCAGTTTTGATATCTGGGCTCGATGGAATCAGATTTTTCCCGCTCGAATTCGAGCTGGCTATAGTCTATTCTCCGACCATTCTACTGCTGATCGGATGGATGGTAGCCTCGAGAAAGAGAAGTGCGGGCGAGACTGCAACTCGTTAAGGTATGGTTTCCTGCCTAGGCTCGGGTTAGCTTTATGCTCATCAAATAGGCATCGGCCCCGTCATGATAATAGTGCGTGATGGTTCGGGTAATCTCGAACGTCATCTGCTTGTACAGCCGGACAGCTTCTTCATTGACAGTCCGAACTTCAAGAAAACATTCCTCGGCTCCGTTCCCGGCCAGAGCCCTTAGTGCCGCCTCGACTAGTTCTCTACCGATTCCCTGACGTCTGTACTCTGGCAGGACGGCGACAGAGACTATGTGCCCTTTTCGGGCCATTCTGAACCTCCGCGTGTCGGAGAATCCGAACTCGACGCGGCACATGATGTACCCCGCAACCTTGGCCGATGTCTCGGCAACGATGAAGGCCTCTGGGCAGCTCTTGAAAACCTCCATGAAAAAGTAGGGACTATAATTCTCTGGGAGGCAAACACGATTAATCTCAATGACCGCTGAGAGATCCTGTGGGTTGAATGGCCGGAGTAGATGAGGAGCCTCAAGCATCTTTGCCGACTCGGTGTCGGGATACACTCGGGTTCACGTATAATATCTTGACGGTGGTTACGCTGCAGACTAGTTGCGGTTACGACCCATTCTTCATAGAGAGATTAGGAAGACAGGGATTCGCTCCCACGGGGGCTTGATTATGACGCTTTTTAATAGTGTCACCCGGTTTGCGTTTGCAGTCCAACTTGCCTCCAGAAGAGAAGTCGTCAGATGAGGTCGATTGGCTAAAGGAATACCTCGTCCAGGAATCGAGGAGTCTTCCTCTTCGGCGCAGATTCTACGTTGGAATCGTGTTCCATCTGCGGCAGAGGCCCTGGTTTATCATATCCATACCAATTGTGATTATAGGCAATCTCTTCCTGCCTATTGATGTTGGTCCAGTCCTAAGCTCAACAATCGGGGGGCTCATCGCTTCTCTGTCTCTAACACTCACGTCGGTTCTTTTGCTGCGCTCCCACTACCGGATGATGCCTAGCGAAATCCAGAGTCTGCATGACACAGCTTCAGAACTCCAGATCAGTACGCAACAAGTCAGAGATTCCATAAAGGAAAAATACCCTGATCATAAGGGAATCCAATCTATCTTGGGGAGAAAGCTTCCATCCCCACCAGACGTTGAAAGCGAATATGATGTGCCGAAACTTCTGGCGTATGCATCCGATATTCATACTTACATCTCCAGCATGCTCTTCCTGCCCTTGTCTCGTGAAAAGACAGAACAAAGTATCGAGCTTCGCCGACTGTGGGAAAAGGGTTTGAACTTCATACTCACAATGTCCGCTTCATCCGGGTTCCTGGATGTCGTGGCGGGACCCATTGACTTTGTGACAGTAACTGCGCCTACTGCGATCTTTTCTGGAATACTTCTATTGTCGTTTGGTTCAGGTCCACTCCGTTCTTCGGACTGGTTTGCATTATTGAGAATTGTTTACTGGCTTTTTCTCATTGCAACAATCGTCGAAGTTGCATTGATAGTGAGGCGGGCCACTAGGTTCGCAATTAGCGCAGTCCCTGAGGGGCCACCGGTTAGAGGAACACAGCGAACCTAGTCGCGGAGAGTTACCATTTTCCGGCTGAGCCATGACATCCCTACTGGACTAATCCTTCCTCGTAAACTGTGCGCACTTTTGCGAATCTTTTATCTGGGTGGATGCTCGATTCGATGACGAAGAAATACGCTAATAGAAACTGTCCTAGGTCTCATTAACGCCGCATGCCTCATTGGAGCTTCCCTAGTTCCGTTCTATCTTGTCTTCAAGACAACAGTTAGGACACTCAGAATTCTGAGTTCACTTCTGGGTCTGTTTGCGCTTGGCCATGGAACGTATCATCTTCTTTTCACCCTGGTCGTAGGCTATCCCGCACGTGCCTTTCTCGATAGTTTCTCGGTAGTCGTTTTGATCTCTTTTGGGATATACTATGCAAAAAGGGGAGGCTTCGCCTAGTGGATGTAATTGTACCGGTTGAGCTAGGAATTCTCTCCGGGGTCCTCGTCGCATTGATTCTATTCTTGAGAATGGCCCTTTCGGCAGGAACCGTGAAGAGCTTTCAGTTCCAGCTGGCAGCGTTCCTCTCTGTCTGGGCGATCTCCGAGATCCCGAGAGTTTTGGACTCGATTGGAGTCATCAATCTAGGATCAATCAGCTTGTACGGGATGATGCTTCACACGGTCTCGATGGTCTTGTTTGCTATTTTCATAACGTACAGATTTTCAAGGTTTGTGATGCTAAAGAAATGAGCAGTAATGCTTCCTTTGATGTGATCTTGGAGGACGCGATTACTAGCGGGCTTGAAACCCAATTGGGTGAGACCGCAAAAGTGCTGTGTCTATATCTTGACCCTAGAATCGCGATCAGAAAGCCTGATTTTTACGCGAAGTGCTTGTACAAGTGTTTCCCTGTTCCTGGCAAGATCGAAATCCTATTGCTGGCTATCTCTCGAAGATTATACGAGGAGCTTGGGATAGTCTTCGAAGAGAGAAAAAACTGGAAACTCTCTGATTTCTCCGACTGCGTCCTTGATGCGAAGAAGCAGTATGAAGCGTTTCAATAACTCACGCAGTGCTTGGTAAAGGCAACCCAGTTGGCTTTGCGATCAGCGAAACACCAAAATCAGGTGTAGGCGGTTTTACCCGAATCACTCATGTTTTTCAAGAATCTGACAACACGTTTAAATCGATGACTGAGCCGACCGGGCTCGTTAGTGAACGAGGAGCCGAACAAGTGAGCGATGCTCCGGCCACGGCCGAAACCCCTCCACCAACCCAGTCTAGCCAGGTAACATTCACAGTCTACCAAGGACCACCACTAGATACCATTCGAAGTCTCGTCGCATCACATTTCTTGGTCAAGGACGCGTTTATAGATCAATACGGGATCCCAACTATCCAAGTTGCCGCAGAACCACCACACGAAAAATTCAGAACCCTACTCAAGGAACTAGCGCAACACAATCTGATAGGCGCAATTCGAGGAGCTGGAGACACATTAACTGTACGGGTTTTCCCCAAGCCACAAAGAAAGGGCTCAAGGACGACCTTGAATCTTGCCCTCTTCTTTGCTACGGTCGCCACTGTCCTCGCGGCAGGATATTTCAACTGGTCAAACGCTGACCTGTTCACAGTTCTCGTGGAGCCTTCGAGTGTCCTGACAAAGGCAAGTCTGTTTGCCGTCGGCTTACTAGCAATTATCGGGCTGCATGAATTTGGGCACAAGGCCGCTACGAATCATCATGGACTCGACGCGACGTTTCCATATTTTATCCCAGGTCCGCCTCCGGTCGGAACCTTTGGAGCCCTCATCTCTCTGCGAGGTCCGCCCGAGAATCGGGACCAGCTTTTTGATCTCGGATTGTCAGGCCCTGTTGTCGGATTCATCGTTACTATAGTCATTGCGATATTCAGTCTTCTTCTTAGCACAACGGTTTCTCCAGCCATTGCTCAACAACTGATCACTGGTGGAGCCACTCAGGATTTGGGCTTCTGCTTGCCACTCGTAGGTGCGACCCCAAACGTGAGTTGCGAGGCTCCTTTGCTACTAATAGTCGGGAGGATTCTCATGCCGGCGACTGCTCAGGGCTCTTTGTTGTTTCCAAATCAGGAGTTGTGGTTTGCAGCCCACATAGGTGCTTTGCTTACTTTCCTGAACATTGTACCAGCTTGGCAATTGGACGGTGGTCACGTCTCGAGGGCTATGTTTGGACCAAGCGGGCATCGCACGGCAACGCTCATCGGGCTGGTTATCCTGTTTATGTCTGGCTATCTTGTCTTCGCTTTCTTCTTGTTAATTATGATGAATCTCACTCGACGTGGATTCGCCGGAGTCGAACCATTGGATGATGTTAGTCCAGTAAGCAATTCGCGCAAGCTGTTGTACCTTCTTG
>VBBH01000300.1 GCA_005888695.1 Candidatus Bathyarchaeota archaeon | reverse complement strand
GCCATTCCTCTCACCTCGGGATCAGCGGGGACTGATTGAGCTAGGAGTCATGCCTAGGGTCGATGGCTTGTACAAGGATGATGAGGGAGAATTGCCGGCGGACGCCGTAGTGCTCAGCCATGCTCACATTGACCATGCAGCATGCATATCCCTTCTGAACCGGAAGATTCCAGTATATTGCGGGGAGACGACCCATCTTATCCTTCAGGCACTCTCTGAGATTCGTCCATCGAGCTTCGAGAATGATCTTCGCGGACTAGATTTCAGGACGTTCCGGACTGGGGAGAAGGTCCGAATTGGAGGTATCGAGTTAGAGCCGATACATGTAGATCATAGTCTTCCGGGCGCTTATGGTTTCATCGTCCACACGTCTAACGGGACGATCGTCTACAGTGGGGATTTCAGGGCGCATGGTCCGATGGCGAAAATGACGTGGGAGTTTGTGAAACAGGCATCGGCCGAAAAGCCGGAGATGTTCCTATGTGAAGGCACCAATCTTGTGAGAGGAGATCTCCAGACCGAGGAACACGTTCTCGAAAAGGCGAATCATGTAGTTTCGAAAACGAAGGGCCTTGTACTCTCCAGCTTCTCCTTGGCGGATGTGGACAGGCTGAGGACGTTTCACGAGGCAGCCCGGAAGAATAATAGGTCGTTAGCGGTTTCGTTGAAGCAGGCGTATCTTCTCAATGCTTTGGCAAAGGATGCTCATTTGCAGGTTCCTGACGCTTTGCATGATCCTAATGTTGTGGTCTATAGGAAGCTGAAGAAGAACTACTTTGGCTGGGAAAGGTCCATTATTGATAAGGCCCAGGTCAAGACGTCGCAGGATATTCGAGGTATGCAGGATCGTGTGATCCTTGTCTGCAGCCCCTACGATATGAATGAGGTGCTGGAGATTCAGCCTGGTCCTAGTGGAGCTTTCATCAACAGTAGCAGTGAACCGTTCACTGAGGAGATGGAGATTGATGAGGAGAGGTTCGTGAACTGGCTCGATCACTTCGGACTTCCGAGATATCAGATTCACAGTTCGGGACATATGATGCCCACTGAGTTGAGGGAGACTGTGGAATCAGTGAAGCCGGGGACATTGGTCCCGATTCATACTGAGCAACCGGAGTTGTATGCATTGTTTGTTAGAGATTTGGCTAAGGTTGAGCAGCCAAGGAAGAACGGGACAATAACCCTCGGAGCTTGACCTAGTTATGGGCCGCGATGCTGACTGTCGTGGCTGAAGAAGAGCCGCCTACACTTTCTGACACTGATTCATAGTCCCAGAGGCCCTTGAAGGGCTTTGATCTGGGATGGAGATGATCTAGACGTCCCATGGAGGCTAGCTTGTTGACGATCCATGCCGAGAATGCGGGAGCACCTGTTGCGCCTGGTGAGTTGTAGTTCGTAATGTGGTAGGAGTTTGGTCCTTCTAGTTCGATTGCTTCCTTGAGGAAGTTGCCTTTCTCGTCAATGACTGAGGCGCGGACTCCGGCTGTTCCCGGCTTGGCGAGATATTCCACCTTCATTTCAGGGAGGAACTCTTGGATTCTTTTCGCCCATTCCTTCTTGGACAATGCGGATTTCCATTCTTCCATTGCTAGTTGTAGGAAGTCACGGTTCACGAGGACAGCTAGCTTGTTCATGACTGGTGGTTCTAGGAGTTTCTGGATGAGTTCGATGGGATCTCGGAAGAAGCCGTGGTAAGTGTAGGGACCTGCGACGGGTAGGGCGCTTGGACCAACTTCTTTTCTGCCGTCGGCGCGTATGATCCAGTGTGGGTCGAGGAACGGGAGCTCCGGATGTTTGGGAATAGTGTAGATATTGTGATTGGCCAGATGGTACTGATCTTTTCTGATGGTCCAATATTCACCGCGGAAGTTTAGATCTGTGTATTCCATACCCACCCCGAGCATGTGGGCGACGTTCAGAGAGTTCCCGCCAGCGCAGTTGATGAGAAAGCGAGTCTGGACTTTGTCGTCGTTAGTTGTGTGAATATTGATCCCGTCCGTTGTGGGCTTAATCGACTTGACCATTGTCCCTGTTCGGAATACCGCCCCGCGTTGTTCCGCGTCACGACGAAGGGATCTGGTAAAAGTAGCGTAGTCTACGGCTGTGTCGGTTTTGGACCAGACGGCTCCGTAGCAGTGGACGTGCGGCTCGTATTTCTTGACCTCCTCCGCGGTCAATAGTTCGAGTTCGTCTGGCTGCATTCCGTTCTCGAGTCCCCAACTGTAGTACTTCTTGACCCGGCCGGTCTGGTCGGGTGTTACGGCGACTTCGAAGGTTCCGACCGGCTTGAATGGGAGACCCTTTGCTTGGGCGTATTGTTTCCACATTCCATAAGCTGTTTGGGCGGAGCGGGCGAATATCCGGCGGGACTTTGGGTCCAGATAGAATGGGCGGTGGATGACACCCGTGTTACGGCGGGACGTGTGTTCGGCTACGTCCCGTTCTTTTTCGAGCAAGACTATTCGGGCGTCGTATTGGTCGGCCAACCAGAAGGCTGGGGAGGGGCCTAATATCCCGCCGCCGATGATTGCTATGTCCCACTGGTCCATGGTGTGAGTCTACCCTCCTCGTTGTTCTAGTTCTAGTTTGTTGTTTTCCCTCTATATGGGCTATGCCGTTCAGCATTGAGCCGAGGCTTTCCGAAATCGAGGTTTTCGATCGGCTTGCCCCATGAGCATCAGATTGGACGGTGTTGACCGAAACGCTTTTTCCTCTGAACGCCTCCACGTAAGCGGGACAGAATATTGAAGAACTGTCCGACATGCAAGGCGGAGCTCGGAGACGAATACTCATTCTGCAATACCTGTGGTACTCCTCTATTCCTCGCTCCGATAGACGATTCTCGTAGCCCCGTGCGAAAGAAACGGGTGACATCAATCCTGGCCTACGCGGGAGAAATGCTTGCGGACATTATCGTAACCATACTTAGTGGAGTCTAACGATTCGAGGGTTCAGCGTCTCCGGGCTAGCCTTCAAAAACCATTTATGGAATTAATCGCGCCTCGTCGAGTCATGGTCGATCCGAAAAAACAATCCGTCTACTATGTTGTCATGGTCACAACCAAGTTCAAGTCTTTCGCAGACGCAAAAGCCAAAGATCCAGAATCCATCGCGGCCCATATCGCAAGGTCCAAGAAACTACATGAAGAGGGAAC
>VBBH01000126.1 GCA_005888695.1 Candidatus Bathyarchaeota archaeon | reverse complement strand
CTCCGGCCAGGGAAAAGCCTTGGAACAGCATATCGGTACACTCGGGGGCCGTACTCATGTGAGACCAGGCCAATGAATATGCCTAGGAAGGCGCCCCCTACCACGTCCGATGGGAAATGTACGCCGATGATTATTCTGCTTAGGGCAACGCCGATTGCGAGAGCGAGTAACGGGACATACTTTCGCCCCATCCTAACGGACACAAGAGTGGCGACTGCGAAAGCTCTTGCCGTGTGACCTGAGGGGAACGAGGACTCATTGTCCACTCCCAATGGGGGTATAAAACCGTTTAGAACGTGCGACGGACGCGGTCTGACATAACCAGTCTTCAATGGGAAGAGAACAATGTCCGACACTACCACCACGAAGACCACCACGAAGGCCGTCTCCAACTTGTTCGTCTTGGAGAGCATGTAGAGGAGACCGGCGAACGGTATTAGGATCAGTTCGCTGCCGAAATAGGTGACAATGATCGCGATGTCGGCGATTAATTGCGATGAGGCAAGGCTATTCAATGCAAAGAAGCCGCTCGTATCACTAGCTTCGAGAATCCTAGAATACACGATGAGAAAGGTCAGGACGAAAGCCAGAAGAAGAAAGGGAATGGCCACGTGCACCCAACGAGACCGGTCCGTAATACCACACACGATATGCCCAATCGCAGACAGGCGTTAGTCTACTTTATGGTACGGAAAGTCGGGAATTGCCAAAGCCGCGAAATATCCCCACGACAGTTTCCTCATTCGCCGAGCAGGAACCCTTCCATTTTTAACTTTTTCAACGCTACCTTTGGGACATGACACCAGATTCGCTCATTTTGAGGCCTGATTGCCAAAATACGCACACTTTTTCTGGCACCCGATGTTGTCCTCATGGATTTCCACTACGTTTAAATGAATAATACCATTTCCGCAAAATGCTATTCCTAGCATTCTGAACGATTAACGGGCAGATCTCGCTCATTTTGAGGCGCCTAAGAAAATATAATTGGAAAAAAGGGGGGGTAGATTGTGAAGTTTCAAGACGTGGAAGAGACTTTCCGAATAGTTTCACACCGACCATCTCTTCTTGCTCCTCTTGAGCGGGACAAGTTCAACCATTCAAAAACCGAAACAGGAAAAAGAAATTTGCTAGAAAAAAAGTTTCACACCCCTCTTTTGGAAATTACTCTAAGAATTGTTATTGATCCCCACCCCTCATTATTTTTCTCCAGCCAGAACCCGAACCTCTCTCTACTCGCCACCTCCTCATCGTAGCCGACAAGAACGCCCCTACATAACACGCCCGGACTACATCTCGGGACCTTGTGCTAGTCCCTAAGGCGACCCGGCTCTACACGCCGCTAAACTCTGGGTCTCGTCTCCTACTTGACGCCGTATCTCAAAACAGCGGCAACCTTCCCGAACGAGTCCCTCAGCATTCTTCCCTCCTCCGTCTCAGCAGAGACAACCTCGACCCTTGTAGCCGACTTCTCAGCCAAATCGAGCATATCATCAATCACATCCACCTCCTTCTCCACCCCCAAAGTTGCCTTACCACACTTAGGACACGACCTGGAGGCCAACTCGGACCTGACAGCGTGCATCTCAAACCTAGTACCACGAGTCTCCTCTTCATACCCGCAATTCCGGCATTTCACAACCAACCGCTCACCCTCCAAAGCCTCCGAAATCAACAACATGTCCACAATCCCCTTCTCCAAATGCTTCACTACATCAGCCTCACCAAACGAACCCTTCCCAGTCTCATGCCCCAGCTCGTAGAGAAACTTCTGAACCAGCTGCTTCTCCTCATTATATCGAACTCCCTTTAGGATATCATTGCTCTTCTCTACAACCTCCTCCACACCAGCATCGCTAGTATAGCTCGTATCAATGATCGACAATACCTTCTTCTTCAGCATATACTGAAGATACTCCCCTTCACTAAACACGTATTTCGTCGGGCCAGGACCACCAATAATAATCCCTTTCAGATCCGGCACCTGCGTCATGATATCATTGAAGTGCTGTCCCACACGCTTGTAGTAATCATTCGTCATCTGCTCCCTGATCCTCTCGAAACGTCTCGCAGACTGCCCCCCCGCACGACTCTTACCCGCGATGCCGGAAGTGAAGCTCTTGACAATATCCACCCTCCGCCCCTTCAAGGTCGCAACAACAGCCTCCTGCCCATCTATGACCAGTATGCCGAACGTATCCTTTTCCGCGACCAATGCCATTAATGGCTCGACATGGAATCTGCTGTCACAACGATAGAAGTAGACGTCTATCGGCTCCGGAGGCACAAGTGTAAACAATTCCATACGCTCGCTGCCTGGTCCGTTCTGGGGAATCGCACCACCGAAGATGATCAGTCCCGTTGGAGGCGGCTCCTTCCATAAGCGTAGTCGTTGACTGACCTTCTCAATGGCCTCCTCAACATTCTGCCGCGTAGTCCGCGACTTGATGTTACTAGCGGTACCAGCCTCTTCCCGAAGGTTCGCGAGGACCTCGTGAATTTTCCGGTCCGGTGGAACATAGAGACTGATCAGCTCTGTTCCACGTCCCTCCTTACGGCTTAACTCATCAATCGTCCGTTTGAATTTGAACCTACCAACAGAATCAGCCTTCGAAATCGTCGTGGAAGCCATCAAATTTCACCTATCAGAAAGACCCTGATTGTTCGGATTTCTTTCGTGTAGTTGGATGACAGTAACCCGGGACCTGGGGTCCAGCCTATCTATTCATAACCTAGGTTTCTGGCGTTGTCTACTACGAGCCGAACTCATCCTTTCTCTACCCAGCAATTTGCCTTCTGTTTTATAAAACAGTTACCTGATGACGCCTGAGTTATTCTACCCTGATCTCTCGGGTCGGCTTCTTCTCCTCGGTTTTCGGAAATCTCACTTCAAGAACTCCATTCTTGTAGGATGCGCTAGACTTTCTCGGGTCAACCATATGCGGAAGGTCCAATTCCTTGTAGTACTTTCTCTTTTCCGAATCGACAGCTATCTTCAACACTCGATCCGTTGCCTCCAGCTTCACATCTTTCTTCTCGACGCCGGGAATCTCGATCACCACAATTATCTCGTCGCCCTCCTCCATCACGTCCACAAGTGGTTCTCGTTCCTCTTTCAAGAGTGGACCGCGCGAGCTCTGTTCCAAATTTCCGAACTCCCTGACCACAGGCTTACCATCGGGTCCGACCGACATTGAGAAACCGTAGACGAAAGGTAACGTCCCCTCCTGTGCCCTAGGCATCGTGAACGCTTTTCGCATCATCTCGTCCATCATTCGATCCATCCGTTCCATCTCCTCGAAAATATCGAACCACCAACCCGACCGCTTGGATGAGCGTCTGCGTCTAGTAGGATGCCCCTTGGAATAGCTCAATGGATCACAACGCTCATGATTTCAGGTGCAAGCGGACGTCTTGGGATTATTTGAGGTATCTATATTCTTCATCGACGACTAGATCATTCGTTTGTTCGCCTCCAATGATCTGTTTTGCAAGATCTCCAAGATCCTGGATTTTGAAGTGGAGCCTTGCAAACTCTTCGTCCAAACGGTGCGGACCCGGGCCACTCTTCTCAGCGCGCTTGCTGAGGATCATTTCCAAGGTTTCAGGCTCCAGTTCGCCCCATGTTACTTGGTCTTTCGCCTTCCTCAACATTCCCAGCATGTCAGGGTTTCCAAGAACAAGTCGTGCGTTGAACTTGCTCTCCATTCCCAGCGACTTTAGCGCGAGTTCCATTCGCGGGTTGTCACCAACCGTTCCTCTGATCCGAACCGCCAAGAAAAGCTTCGGGTGCGTTGCCGCCCCTTCGGTTGTCTGATTCTGGTTCATATCTCTATGACACCCAGTCGCTCGGAGTGACTACACTGTATCCCATGGCCAAGGCATCGAATACTGCAAGGGCCGATGAGGTTAAGGTCGAGGTCGACCCATAAGTTCTGGTCCAACAATCCTTTATTCCGGCCAGCTTCAACACGGATTTCGGTATCTCACCCGCGACCAATCCTAGCCCTCTGGGTCCAGGAATGAGTTCAATACGCACACTCCCGCACTTACCCTTCATTATGAAAGGAAGGGCGTGAGGTCTTCCGCATCGGCATTCCCAGCTGCCGCAGCCTCGGCGAACTGGCATGACATTCAGCTTGGCTTGGACGGTGCCCTTGTCGATAGCGGTTCTTACTTGTCTGGCTTTTCCTTCGCCAATGCCGATGTAGCCTTCTCCGTTGCCTATTGCTACGATCGCACGGAATCTCGACCTTTCCCCGGCATCCGTCTGCTTCTGAACGAATCCGATCCCGAGAACCTCCTGTTGAAGGTTGGGGAGGAGCGTGTCAACGATCTCGGGTTCCATTATCCTCAGTCCCTGCGTAAATATCTCGGTCAAGGATACTATCTCCCCTTGCTGGACGAGCTTGCCTAGCTTGGTCTTAGGCAACCATCCAATTTCCTGTTGTTGCGAAGGTGCTCGTTGTTGGTATCTCTGTTGTTGATAACTCAAACCTTGAACCTATGCCTTTTCTCCAATAACCGTTTGCTGTATCCGAACTGCTACCTGGTCGAAGTGACCTGTAAGATCTTCGGGTTTCATTCCTCTAGATATGTAGTGGCTGAACCTCTTCTTGTACTCTTCACTGGACTTTTGGGCAAGAGTCTTTGCATAGCTAGCTATGTGTCCACCCGACAATCGCTGCTTGTCCGGCAAGACGTCGGTAGAGTGTGGTATGTTTAGTCCCGAGTCCGCGAGCCCTTTCAGTGCGGCGGCCACTTTGGATCCCTTTGTAATCGACCTCAGACCGATGTCCAATATGGCATCTTTCACGCCGTTTGCTTGGGCTCGTTTCCCGGCTAATAATGCCGTCAGGTAAGCGCTTGGAAGGTTGCCGGTTCCGCCTTGCCATCCAAGTTTGGATAATTCCTTTGACGACGCGGACGCTTTTACCACGTCACCTTTCGGTCGTGCCTCGCTTATCTGTACGTAGACGTGATCATTGGTCAGTCGAACCACGGCTCTTGGTCTGCCGGAGATTATTAGCGATCTTCGTTGCCTGTAGTCCGTCCGACCTTCTCTTCTTCGTCGGAAGGGGAGTGAATATCGTGGTCCGCTGGCCATTTTTGTTACCGTTTCCTCAGCATCTGGTGTGTCTTCAGATACTCATCAATGTGGGATGTACTTCTGAAGGCACCGCCCTTCGCCATCCCGACCATCACCTTGTAATCTTTCGGGGTGATCTGTCTCTTGTCTCTAAGGCCCCGTAGCTGCCTGCGCAACGCCCTAATCCGATGGACCCACAGACTTTTTCCTAAGCCGAGTCCTCCTTTCCTACTGCCAGCCTTCTTCCGCCTGCCCATCCGTTCTCTAGCCCGTCCTCGACTCACTCCCTTTTTCGGAAGTGCACGAATCCGACCTTCTCTAATCAAAGTGGCTATTTCCTGTCGTGTGATAGCTGACCCAACTCGGTCGCCTTCTTCAGGGTCAATCCATACTCTGGTTTCGCCGGCTTTCAGTAAACTAGCAGCTATCCGTCGTTGACTACGAAGGCTCACTTGTTACTCTCCTCTTCTGATTCTTCTTTCGCGCTGATTGTTCGAGTTTCTGTATCGTCTTCAGCGGCAGAATTTGTTTCCTCCTCCTCTGCAATGGAGGCTGATTCTACATTAGGCTGCTCGACTCCATTCGGTTCGGACCTGACATTGGGCTCTCTTTCTGGAAGGGCTTCCTCGACCGGTCTCGCTGCAGGTTCCATTGTTCCTGGATTAGCTATCTTGACCTTCAGCTGGCGAGCCTTCTCTAGGAAAACGAGTCGCTTCTTTTCGCCGAGCTGGTGACTGAAACGGACGATGTGTTTCTTTGAATCGATCCCGTCAAAGTCTTTCTCCTGCTTGACTAGCCTTTCTTCTAACCCGCTAGGGTGCAATCCTCGAATTGATCCTTCTGTTCTGAATCCCACGTTTGGCTTTCTTGGCCAACCGCTAACCTCTAGCCTAATTCTACTCGTGCCGCCTCTGGGTCTTCGCCAGGCTGGTTTGACCCTTTTGAGTCTCCAGCTCTCTTGACGTTTGAAGCGTCTCGCCAAATCCTATTTCTTTCCTCCCTTCTTCTCCTCAACCGCTCCTTTCAGTGAACCTTTGCCGGAGATGTATATCCCGTCAAGAAACACTCTGAGATCCTTTTTCTTGATTTTGGTGGCGTTCTGAATATTTGCCGCAGTCTGGCTGACGCTCGCAAGGCTTGATCCTTCGACGACAACATCTTCGCCTTTAACAGTCACCTTCACGTTCTCCAGTATCTTCGCGTGTCTTGGGGTTTTCTCGCCTGTGAAGTTTTCTATCCTGACTTCCTTGTTCTTCTCATCTGCTTTTATCGTGACTGGGAAGTGGGCGTAGACGCTCTTGAGTTCGTACCTATACCCATCAGTCACGCCTTTGAGCATGTTGCGAATGTGTGCGGCCGCTGTACCGAGCATTCCAAGTTCTCTCTTACGAGGCCAAATGGTTGTGATGACTATGCCATCGTCTTTCCGAGCGAGTGTCACGGGAAGGTGAGACAGGTCTTCCTCCAGAGTTCCTAGTGGACCGTTTACGCTTACTCGTCTTCCTTCTAGCCGCACAGTAACGTTCTCCGGAACTCTGACTGTGCGCTCAACGCTTTCTTGCCTAACCATGGCTCTCGAAATCTCCTCTATTCCCTCTATTCCCTAGAAGACGTAGCCTAGGAGTTGGCCTCCGATGTTCTGATCTTTCGCTTCCTTGTGCGCCATTACACCCTTAGCCGTGGTGAGGATGAGTATCCCGACATCCCTAGATGGTAGGTATTGCTTTCCCCACTTTTCCAAGTCTTCGACTGTGGCTGAGAATCTCGGACGAACGCTGCCACAATCGTTGACTCTTCCTAAGAGTTGGATCTTGAACTTGCCGCCTCGTCCGTCATCAACGAACTCGAACTCCCCTACGTAGCCGTACTTTTGCATCACTCTCAATACGTGACCCATTAGCTTCGAGGCCGGGTAGACTATGCATTCGTGCTTGTGTCGCTCTTCGTTATTGAGGATCGAAGAGAACATGTTAGATATTGGCTCCATCAGATCATCAAATCCATTTTCACGAGTACTTCTTGAAGCCTAGGCTCTCAGCTACTTCCCTGAAGCATTGACGACAGAAGTTTAGCCCGTATTTTCTTATCACTGGGCCTGTTTGACCGCATCGTTTGCATGGTCTGCTTCCCTTGCCATATTTTCGTATCTTCTTTGGCTTGATCTTTGCCATTATGTTCTCAACCTACGACCTGTATTGGGTAGTTGGACTGGATGAAGTTGATCGCTTCTTCCTGTATGACTCTGTGGGACTTGCTGATCCTTGCAGGCCTTATTGATTTCCTCTTGATCCTATAGCCCGGTCGTTCCAAAGTGACGTGTACTGTAGCTCCGAATATCCCGAGCTCAGGGATGTACTTGGTCCCGGGTATTTCGATGTGCTCCTTTATGCCGAAGCTGAAGTTTCCGTAATTATCGAAGCAAGTCTTGTTGACTTTGTTGGAAACTGCTTCTAAGGCTCTCTTTAGGAATTCTCCTGCCTCATCTCGCCTTAGAGTAACGACTGTCGCGATGGGCTCTCCCTTTCGAACGTTAAAGTCCTTGACGGATTTGCGGGCTCGCTTCGTAGCGGGCGTCTTGTTAGTCAGTTGGTTGAGGACTTTTTTGGCCCTCTCTAGGGGGTCACCGGATTTTCCTGTAGCTATGTTCAGAGTTAGCTTTCCAATCCTTACAGCCCGCATCGGATTCGCGTCCTTTTTTGTATCTTCAACAGTCTTGCCTGGGATTGTTGTCAATGTCATCTTCGCTCACCTATCCTAATTTCACGAGGGGCACTTCTGCTCCGATTGGCATGACATAATCAGCAGGCGTATCGAACGTCTCGTTCTCTGCCTCTAGCCTTACCATTTTTCGTCTCGCGTAGGTTCCCGGGGTTATTTGTGCAAGTTTTCCGTAGGCGCCTTGGTTCCTGCCATCGGTGACTAGCGCTATAGTGCCTGGTTGAAAGGAGATCACACGGATCACCTTCTGATCGGGGATCGAGAGTTGAAGTGAACTTCCGACTCTAATGTCCTGTTCGGATTTTTGCCTCTGCTCTTTACCGTAGAGTAAGGTGCGTCCATCGTGTAGACTAAGCTGGCGACCCCCTTGCCTGACAGTGCTCTTTCCGGTCACTTTGCAAAGTTTGTATTTTGCCTCGTTCTCAGTTATCGGTGTGAGTTGTAGTCCACCCCCTCGCTTTGGCAATACTCGGAAGATCTGATTGGCCCCTTCTATCTGGACGACATCCATCAATCCAACGGGAAATCGGTGATCTCTACGAACCATTCCGTCAACTCTAACATGGTCAGAGTCGATGATTCGTTTCGCTTCGTGAGCAGTTTTCGCGTATCCCAGAATATCTCTCAATAGAAGTACGAGGGGGAGACTTTTCTCGCGCGCGTGCGGGCCCGGCCTAGTCATTGGGGCCCAAGTCTCTTCTTTACGATGTAGAGGCCAGAAGCCGGGCGATGGTTCGCGCTTCAGCTGTCTTGAGCCGGCCTTTCTTCCCATCTAGGCGGCGGCCTCCTCGGTATCCCTATCCCTTGCGGTTTTGGCCTTGTCTTCAAGGAGGCTGCTTCTCCATTTGTCGGAGAGGTTGAGGTTTGTGAGTATCACTTTGCTTGCGTGGACCGAAAGACGGGAAGATTTCCCCCCCGCGGTTTTTTCACGGGTCATTCCTTCGACAAAGACTCTAGAGTGTGTTCTGTCTATCGTGTCTACCTTGCCCTCGAGCCCGGCGAATTCCCCGCGCAATACTCTGACGCTGTCTCCTTTTCTGATGGGGACTGCGCGTGTGCTGTACCTAGTTTTCAGATCGTCTGCTAGATGGGCAGACACCCGTCGCTTTTGTGATGAAGAATCATTTCTTGATTGTCGGTTCATAGTCTATATCACCGTACTCGCTAGATTTGCAACTCTCGGCCAGCGTTCTGCCGCCTCTTTGGCTACCGGGCCTCTTATTTCCGTGCCTTTGAGTTCGCCTTCTGGCGTCATGATCACAGCTGCGTTATCTTCAAAGGTCAGTCTTGTCCCGTCAGGCCTTCTTACTGCCCGAGCCTGTCGGACAACAACTGCAGGGAAGACCTGCTTCCGTAGATCTGGTGCTCCTTTTGCAACAGACACCATTATCATGTCTCCGACGCATGCGGCCGGCTTTCGTCTCAAACGTCCGCGGTAGCCTCGGACGTTGATGAGCTTCAATTCTTTTGCTCCAGTATTGTCCGCACAGACGAGCCTCGATCCTATTGGCAGACCGCGAGCTATCCTTGGGCGGTACTCGACCATCCCTCTTGCGCTTACCGCTCTCGTCTTCGGTGCCGGCATACTAGGCGGAGGCTCCTCCAGTTTTTTCGACTACGACAAAGTTGACTTCTTTGCTCAGTGGTCTGCACTCGGCTATCGTTACCTTGTCACCTTCAACGGCTGCGATGCAAGGTGGGTTATGGGCAAGCATTTTGCCGCGCCTTCTCTCGTACCTACTGTACTTCGGGTAGTAGTGAAGATAATCTCGCTCTATCGAGACAGTCCTGGGCGTTTTGGAGGATGCCACTATACCCTCGAATATTCTTCCTCTGACTGAGACCTTCCCGTGGTACGGGCAGAGCAGATCGTTGCATCCAGCCTTAGGAGGCTTAGCATCGAGACCGATGTTCCTAACTACCATTTCCCAATTCCTCTCTTGACCCTATCCTCCGGACGATATCGAACGGTTTCTCCGTGCACTTCAACTGACTGCTTGCCTGGAAGCTCAACTAGAAAGCTCGACTTTTCTTTTGGCACCTTGAGCGATCGATGGTTGGTGCGTATTGTGAGCATATTCCTAGACTCATCTTCCACTTTTCCGGTTACTCCGCATATTCCAGGATCCGGGGCGGATAATACCTTGACTCTGAGGCCTATCCATTCATGTGCTCTAATCGTGCTGGGATCAATAGGCATCTGGTTATGCTACCTCCTCCTTTGCCAACGGTGCAACGGAGGTCTGGTTCAGCGCTGTTAGTAATCGTGCTATGGTTCGTCTGAGTTCTCGTATCCTAGCGGGGTTGTCAACGGTTCCGCCAGATTTGACTGAAGTCCGAAGTTGTGCAAGCTCTGCCCGGAGTTCTGTGACTCGCTTCCTCTTCTCCTCAGGAAGGAGCTGGTTCATCTCACGTTTCCTGAGTACTGGCAACTTCCTCTTGCTTCTCCTTTGCCTCTATCACGATTGGTGCGGCATCCTCCGGTTTCTCCTCGATTGACGGTGGCTCGCTTGTCCCTGTTTCTGATGCCGCCACAGCTGTTTCCGTTGCGACAGGTTTATCGCCGATGGCTGCGGCTATCTGTGGGATTTCAGCTTTGATAACTGGATGATCGAAGACGTCGATATTAGGCGGGAGGATACGTACCTTAATCCCGAACAGTCCTTGTTTCAATTGAATGTCCTGTACCGCTTCTTTCACGTACTTCAGTACTGGCTCTCCTACTCTGGGCAGGTATCCGGCCTTGAACTTTTCATAACGTGATCTTTCAGTAGTTAACTTCCCACGGATCACAATTTCGACTCCGCTCGCACCTGACTCTAAGACCCGTTGTATTCCCCAGTAAGCGGCTCTGCGGAAGTGGACGCCTCGCTGTAATGCCATTGCTACTTGGGCGGCTATAACTTTGGGATCGAGTTCAGGAACGTCTATGGTGGCGACAGATAGTTGTGGGTTTTCGATGTTGAATTTTTGCTCCAACAATTTGGTGAGATCTTTGATGCTCTGGCCTCTTCGTCCGATGACCATGCCTGGTTTTGCAGCGTAGATTACTACCCTGGTGCCGACCGGGCTTTTCGTAAGTTCGACATGGCTATACCCTGCACGTTTGAGTTCTTTGGCAAGATGCTCGTCGATCTCCAAGCGTCGCGAGGCGTCTTTTACAAAATACTTCGTAACCGACAATTCTTCCTAATCGGCCTCGTAACCAACAATCTCAATATGCGTCATAACTCGACGTATAATGTCCGAACGCCCGAAGGCTCTTGGGTTGCGTTTTGCAACCGAGGGACCCTTTTGCGATGCGGCATGAATTATCCGGAGTCTTTCTGGATCCAGGTTCCGGAATTCCGCGTTAGCTTCAAGTTCTTCTAAGAGTCTTAGAAGTCTTCCGGCGGCCTTCTGTGGGAATCGTCCGGCGTACCAACCTTCGGCCATTTGCCTTCGGTGAGGTACTTCTTTCTTGAACCTCTTGTATGGAATGGCTTCCTTTTTCGCGATAACACGTTCAAGCAGTTCCTTGGCTTGTCCGATCCGCATTCCTCTAATTGTCCGACATATTTCGACCGCTGCTTTGGGGGATATTCGAAGTTCTCGTCCAGCAGCCTTTACAGTACGGTCGGGATCAAGGCCGCTGACGGAATATCCCAGTTCGGGCATTTCTTGTCCAATCCGAAAGATTCCACCACAGCCGGGTGGCTTGCCTAAAAAAGTTGTCTGGAGTGAAGACGATGATCATGACAGGTACTGGTACTAGTCTAGCTTGGTTACTCTAGGCTTATGCTTGGTCCAAATGTCCTCTCGTTTGGTCGATTATGGAAGCAGCAACAGCTATGCTGGTCAATCCAAGCGCGATCGAGCGAGTTCATACTGGCATTCCAGGGCTCGACCACGTCCTAGAGGGGGGCTTTCCAAAAGGTGCAAGGGTCCTCCTCGCGGGAGGTGCAGGGTGCGGGAAGACGATCTATTGCGGACAATACCTGTACAAAGGTGCCACACGATACGGGGAACCGGGCGTTTACGTGACAACAGAGGAGCCACCCCAAGAGTTCCGATCAAACATGCTCCGATTTGGATGGGACTTCAAACGCCTAGAAGCCGAGAAGAAAATTGGGATAATTGATGCGGTCTATCAGCGCGTCGAATCCGAACTGGCAGAACAGGAGAGCCTACAGGCGATATTGTACAATCTCCGCTCCAAGTTGGCCGAGGTAAAGTCCCTGGTGGAGCAGATTGGAGCAACCAGGCTTGTCGTCGACTCACTACCAGGTTTCGGCTTTCGCGTGACGGACCTGAATACTCTGCGAGAGATATTCCTCGAGATCGGTCTCCTATTGAAGGACGTAGGTTGCACGACGCTGATGACCACGGAGATTGTCGAGGGGTCGGGATTGATCAGCAGGTATGGCATCGAAGAGTTTCTAGCGACGGGGGTCATGGTCTTGTCGTTGGTGAAGCAGGGCTCTCCTTTGAGGAAGGTGTTCGTCCGTAAGATGCGTGGGACCAGTCATAGCTTGAACGATTTCGCCTTCAGTATAGGCAGAGATGGCGTAGCGATTAAAGGCCCAATAGGAGTTCGTAGTGTCAGCGGTGGGCGCAGGCGTCCTCATTCCAGTAACGGTAGAGGAAAACGCTGAGGCCAGGGCCGACACGAACAGTGTAGAAGTCGTGACTGGGACTGTTCCAGTATCCGCAGTTGGCGAGGTAGTGGAACAACGGATTGAAACAGTGGAGCAACCAGATGTCCCGTCCTCTGGAGAGAATGTCAGTCCTCGTGGAGATCAGCAACAACAGGTGTAGTGTGTAGAGTTGGAATATCTCAGAAGCGGCATACAAGCCTTTGATGAGACAATGGGCGGGTTGCCAGCGGGTAGTATTATCCTTCTTCTCGGGGAAGAGGATACGGGGATGACTACGTGTGCTCAGCAGATCCTGCATCAGGGGTTGTTAGATGGGCGGCCAGGGGTTTACTTTACCACTGGAAGGTCATGGGAGGATGTTGTTGGTGAGATGGATATCTTTGGTTGGAAGTTGCAAGAATATTTTGACAAGCGTCAGATGTGGTTCATTGACAGCTTTAGCATGAAAAAGGGGGGAGGCCATCGTGGGACTGGACAAGTGTCCTGGGATATTGGTCCGGCGAACTTGTTGATCAAAGAGTTTCCGCGCGTAGTAGCGCCGTTAGGTAAGAGTACATTGGTTGTTGATAGCTTGAGTGATGTGATCCGGTCGGCGCCGTTTCCGACGGTTGAGCAGGCCTTGAAGGTGTTGCAGGCGAATGTTCGTGCTGCTGGTGGCATCTATGTGCTTCTTGGTTCAAAGGGGATTCATGCGGATAACGTGGTGAACACTGTGAAGTTGATGAGTGATGGTATTGTGGATCTTTCCACGGAAGCTTTTGGAAGTGAGGAGTATACTAGGAAGATGCGGGTTTTGAAGATGCCGGGTGCGGCAGCGGACATGAAGATCTATACTTACCGGGTTGGCCCAGCTGGGATTGAGATGCAAGCGTTGCACAGGGTGAGGTAAAGGGAATATTGATAGAATTACAGGTTGAGGTCATTGTGTCACTACTGACTCAGTGGTGGTTCTCCTTGTCATTATTGATCAGCTCTTGGGCTGGTTTTGGGATCTGGTTCCTCAGAAGGCACAAGAATGGGCCGAAAACGGGTCCTACGAATACTCCTGGCAGCGTGAGTTTCAATATTGGCAAGTCGAAATTGTCTGAGGAGGAGATATTCAGGATACTGACTACTACTGAGGTGAATATTCAGATTGTGAGGATTTGTGAGGATCCCCGGAGTGCGAGG
>VBBH01000299.1 GCA_005888695.1 Candidatus Bathyarchaeota archaeon | reverse complement strand
GTTTGGCTGAGTCGGCTTTGAAGAGTTTGGTGGATAAGGGGCTTGTGAACGTGTCGAGTAATCGGTTGGAGGCTGTTGAGCCTCGCGTGTTCTTGTCGCGGTTTCAGGAGAGGAAGAGGCAGGAGTTGTCTAAGGGTTTGGAGTTGGTGAGTTCGCGTTCTGCGAGGTTGTTGGCTTTGTTGGAGCCGCAGTATTGGGAGAAGCGGTTGGGCATTAAGCCGGAGGATTTGTTGGAGCCGTTGAGTAGTTTGGAGGAGATGGAGCTTAGGACTGTCCGAGTTATTGGGGATGCGTCTAGGGAGGTTTGTATTTCGGCTGAGACGTTTGGCTGGTTTGAGAAGGTTCAGGAGGAGATGTATCGGGCGTTGGAGCGTGGGGTGAAGTTTCGAGTGTTGATGCTTGCTAGGGATAAGGAGACTTTGGAGCGGGTGAGGGAGGTTAAGAAGTTGGGTGTGGATATTCGGCAGTCGCGTGAGGATTGGTATCCGGTCAGGGGGACTTTGGGGGATAATCGGCAGTTGGTCTTTCTGATCTGGGCCGAGCAGGAAGGGAAGGGTAGGCCGTCTGGGAAGGCGCGGTTTTTCAGGCCGCATTATACGAAGAATGAGGGTATGATTCGAGTGTTTAGGGATGCCTTTGACAAGCGTTGGACTGAGGCGTCCAAGATAGAGTAGTGCTTCGCGAAGACACGGGATCTCTCCTCCAGTCACTCGGATTCGGGCTTTCGACCGGTTTGCCCTATGAGGGAGCTGTGGCTGGTTTTGTTCGGGTTCTGGCTGGAGAAAAATAATGGGGGGTGGGGGCCAAATAAATTTCCGCAGGCACTTTCTGAAAATGCTTGTAAAACTTTTTTCTAGGCAATATTGGCGAGAATCAGTGTTTTGTGTCCTGGGATTATTGTTGATAATGCTCCCTTTTTTCTAGGCGAGGATTTGTTTCTGGACTTGTTTTGACATTTTGAGAAAGGGATCCTTCTCTCTTGTTCTAGTGTAGATGCGTCGAATTGACATGTTCAGGTATCCCTAGCCCCTTTCAAGGGGTTTCCCAGGGG
Organism: Candidatus Bathyarchaeota archaeon; assembly: GCA_005888695.1. The sequence goes on along the minus strand of VBBH01000299.1, from coordinate 3,144 downwards.
ATTTCAGGGTGTTGCGAGGATCTCGGTAGAGAGCCTCTTTCGCCTCAAGAGAAGCGCTGATACAGCTACCAAGGCGACTCCCAGAAAGCCTGTGGCCGTGTAGAAGGTTGGGGGATTGAGCCCGAGGATTCTTTGGGCGGGCAAGGTTGTTACAATGATTTGGACTGTAACATTGTGAGACGTGGAACCGCTCACCGCCGTTATCCTGATATTGTATCTTCCTGGGGGCAGTGTGCTGCTTGGGCGTATTGTAAGCATGGAGCTTCCTGTCCTGCCATCGTAGAGGGTTACGCTCTGAGGATCCAGTGAGGCAAAGGAGCTCGAGGAGTCTATTGAAAGAAGTATCGTGCCAGTGAAGCCGTTGAGACTTGTCAGGATGAGGGACGACGAAGCAGTATTCCCGGCTTGAACAGTCATATTGGCCGGGTTGGCCGTGAAGGTGAAGTCAGGGGGCGGAATGAAAGTGAATGTGGTATTGATCGAGTGAGATAATGTTCCGCTCCAACCGGTCAAAGTCACCTTGTACGTCCCAACGATGCCCGAAGTGCACACCAATACGCGAGTAGCATAGTTTAGGATACTCGTGATCACACAGCTCAAATTGACAGGCGCAATGTCCGTGACGATGACCACCCCGGCGAAACCATTGAGAGGTGTTACTGTGATGATAGACTCTGCTGATGTTCCCACGATTACAGGGACTGGAGATGATGCGGTAAGAGTGAAGTCCGGAAGAAGTGCGAAGGTGAAGGTTGCGGTGGTCGTGTGGGATAGAGCGCCGCTCGTACCATCAATCGTCACCGTGAATGATCCCAATGTCATGGAACTGCAGGATAAGGCAGCTGTATGGGTAATTTGATCCAATGTTATCGCTCCGCAGTCCAGACCTGGGGGAACCGTGTCAGTCAAGACTACCGGTTGGTAAAACCCGTTGATGAGGTAAACGCTGACTGTTGATACAGCCGATTCTCCTGGGTTTACGGGTGCAGGATCGCTTGCTCCAACTTTGAAGTCTGAAAATCTGAAGGTGACCGTGCCCATGTGCACTAGTCTTCCACTAGTTGCCTTCACCGTCACCGTGTAATTGCCAGATACGTTGAACGTGCCGCATCGAAGGGTTGCGTTGACTGGGAATGGTGGACTCACGATTGGAGGAGTGATAGGGCTACAGCTCAGCCCGGAGGGAACATTGTCGCTCAAGGCGACGGTGCCCGTGAAGCCATTCAGTTCGCCGATCGTAATATTGGCTAGTGGCGGGCGGACGAGGGTTCCATAGTAGGCTAGAGAGAATGGAAGAGGGGCGTATGCCGATATTGAGAAGTCGGGCATAGAGGCCGCGGCCAGGGTTATCTGGGCCCTGAATGAGTAAACAGGAGTGCCGGGGGTTTCACCGGGCCAGAAAGAGCCTATTCTCCCGTCATCATCATACCGCACCAAGAGCCCAAACGTGTCCCCAGGTTTCAACGAGATATCGTGTCCCTTGTCTCCAGAGTTCAAGGGATGTGATATCTCGAAGTAGTTGTACTGGCCATCTCCAGAACCGGCGCCCGTCCCGTCTGTCGTGCCTCCGACGACCGCGCGATCCTCAGAACTCTAAGACATCCCCCTGGTTGAAGCTGGTATCCTTGACCTTGACGCCTAAGTAGAGGTTGCTGGCATCATTCAGGACGTAGAGTATTCCCGGTGTGATCCGGTCGCCGATATTGTAGGTGATGTTGAACTCGATCGTTGCGGCTGACTGCCATTCTTTGGAGGAGAATGTTCCATCAATTATTGGAAGGGTTGCTGCCCAGCCAGCAGCGAATGTCAACCCGCCAGTTGGGATAGCTTCGGGATGAGAGTTGTCGATAGAATGTGGAGGATTGGAAGAAAGCGTGCTCGAAAGTAGCAGGGTGAGGATTACTAAGCTTGCAGTCCCTAACGGTATTTTCATTATCTTAATGGATTTAGAGGCTTCGTGGCTCTTATCTCCTTGTACCCGATCCATGAGAGCAAAACCGTCCCAGCATGGGCGTTAAGGCGGGCTAGTCGGATTTTGACCAGCTTTCCACAGGACCGAGCATTGACTGTTGTCCCCGAAAGTTCCCACGCTCAAGATTTTTGTTTGGGACACTTATACCCACTCTCCCTCTTGTGCCCAAGTTTCACGCTCAATTCGTAAACCCCTGAGGAGGATCATGCAAAGGCCACGAGGAGAAGGTGCAAAGCCGGGCTGGTCTTGGGGAGGTTAGGAGTTGGTCTACCTATTCGGTACTTTTGAAAGTACAGGTTGAGATTGCAAGGTCGACGCTGGGCCAGGGCCGGGACTTAGGGTCCTGTCGACCAGTTGACCAATAGCTAGATTGCGTCTACTGCTGCTCGCTCGGAGATAGTAGCCTGCCGCACGGTCCATGGTAATGTGTCCCATCCAGCCGAGAAGTGGCCATTGAACAAAACCAGTAATGAAACTCCATACAACGAGTACAGGAACAGCTACTAGTAATGTGTGCAGGAAATTGTAGAGGCTTGACCCCCAGCCTGGCCAGGTCCTACCGCCACGTGCTGCGAGTCCGATTGGAATGAACGAGCCAAGGTCCGGCCAAAGGATCCAGAAGATCGTTAGGTAAACGTTCAGGTCTCTGACCAGGAACAAGCGCCAGTAGAACAAGATCAAGATGATTGCAATGGTTACCAATGTCATCTCGAGCCGGTAGATTGTCGAGTTCAGGCGTAGAAATCCTGGGCCGGCCTTTGGAGGTTTAGCATCCTCTGACATATCGCTCAAGGGTCGACCAACAGATGGAGTGTCCTCTTCTAACTGTTCCTCAACTGGAATGGACCCTGCCCGCTAGAGAGAACACTCGGAATCTTCAATTCCTACCATAGGCCTGATCTCTCGAGGCGGCATGTCGACCGAAACAGCTCAAGGCGCTCGGGAGCCTAAGCCCTTGATGCCGGAGACGGGTCCGAAGACTATCCAGTGTCCAATCTGTCGTGGAACGGGAAAATTGACCGTTGCGGTAAAACCGGGACCGACGTATGATAAGCCTGAGACTGAAATTATCGGATGTTACAAGTGCGATGGCAAAGGGACCATAAGCGTAGAATCCTAGGCGTTTAGGGATTCAACGACCATCGGCTTGTACTTACCAATTATCGCCTTGA
>VBBH01000297.1 GCA_005888695.1 Candidatus Bathyarchaeota archaeon | reverse complement strand
ATCTTTTCGAGAAGCTAGTTCAGTCACAAATGTCAAAGGACAGCGCCCGTAGCGTCATGTACGCCAACGAGATCGCGGAAATACGGAAGATGGCGAAGATAACCGTTCGCAGCGAACTCGCACTCGAACAAGTCACCCTACGCCTAGAAACCATTCAGGAATTCGGAGACGTCGCCGCGCTGATGGGTCCAGTTGCAGGAGTGGTCCATCAAATCAAGAGCCAGATCTCAGGTGTGATGCCAGAGGTCAGCTATGAACTTGGTGAAATATCAGAGTCGCTCAACGGCATGGTCATGGAAGTAGGCGAGGCAACCGGGCAAGGCTTCGATATGGAAGCATCAGGCGCAGAGGCCACGAAGATCATGGGAGAGGCCAATACCATTGCGGAACAGAGAATGCGGGAGAAATTCCCAGACCTACCAATCCCAACCACCGCCACTCTAGAACGGCCCATAGAGCCGACCTTTCCAAAGTGAGGGAGAAACAAAACTCCCCACCCAACTTTTTGGTATATGAGAGAGAGAAAAAACATGATTACAAGTCTCGAACAAGTCCGAAAATTCCTCGGAAAGCAACTCCAAGACCCCTACGGAAGAACCCACGGCAAACTCATCGGCATAACAGCCAATCTGAGAGATGAAACCACCGCCGTGGGTGTCGAAACAGCCAACGGCGAATTCGCCCAGTACCCAGGCGAACGACTATGGATCAACGGCGAAACCCTGACGCTTGTCCCAGCATGGAAACTAGATGCTGAGGAATTCCGAAAGGAGTTTGACATAGTGACACGCCGACTCAAAGCACTCGACGAACTTTTCAGCGTTGGCGACATTCAACAGGACATTTACGAAGACCTCCGAAAACAACACGAAGATGGCATCAACGAGCTCAAGGAGAAGCGCCGCACGTTGCTCGACGCTCTGGCCCGCAG
>VBBH01000296.1 GCA_005888695.1 Candidatus Bathyarchaeota archaeon | reverse complement strand
GCAAAGACATCGAAGCAATAACCACATACCTAGTCCGCTTAGACCCAACTACGCCCATAGCCATCAGTCCACATCAAGAAACAGCAACCCCACAATCTCAGCCTGTTGCCACACAAGCCCAGACTACCACCGTCCAAGCAACTACCCGTGAGCCGGCCCTAGTCTTACACGTCAAGGAGAAATAGGCTACTATGTCACTGTTCAAGAAGCTTGAAGACCGTGTTCACACTATTCCGCTGAAGGAACGGATAGAGCAGGCCCTCTTCAGGCTCAACACTCAGAAGGCCAAGCTGGAACAGACCTCAATGAGGCTCCAGCAGAGAGACAAAGAAATGTTCCAACGAACCGTTGGAGCTGAACTCTCCAAGGACAGCTCCCACGCCAGATTGTATGCCAACGAGTGCGCCGAGATTCGCAAAATGGCCCACATAGTCCTAAGCAGCGAACTTGCCC
>VBBH01000298.1 GCA_005888695.1 Candidatus Bathyarchaeota archaeon | reverse complement strand
GTTGCCAGTTGACCGTTGCGTCCTGCAGCTGTGCAGGGTCCTGGATTGTTGGTGGTTGGACTTGGGTCGTTACTTGGATTGGAGATATCAATGGTTTTTCGGCGAAAAAGTTGGGTTTGCTACGGTCCTCTAGGGTTGGACCGTAGGCCCGGGATATTAGAGTGGACGGTGGAGAAGGCGTTGCTGGTGTAGCTACTGGATATTGTGGCGCTGCCCTGATCTCTGCTGGTCCGAGGGGTCTGGCCTCGATCAGAGATAGCGTCGTAATCATGTTCTTGATGTCTTCGATCGTGTTTAGGTTCCGTTGTAGTAGTATTTTGAACTCGTTCTTCTGGACTCTGTACTCCTGCTCGTTGACTTCGCCGCTTACATACTTCGTTTCAAGGGTTAGAAGTCTGGGAGGAGTGCTTGTCATCGAGTCCTTGACATCCTTGAGGTGCTCGTTCAGGCTATACCCCAAGACGTTGATCCTGTCTTGGAGTTCCTGGGCCGCGTGTCCATAGTCCTCGTACAATGTCTGCATCTTCTGTTTGTAGCCGTTGATCTCGCCGATCAGTTTCTCTAGCGTAAGGTCGTTTAGTCCCATGTTCGAATTTTCACCTGTAAGACCGCCAATAGTACCGTTGAAATGGTAAAAGCGTTAGACGCCAGTTTCAAGGGCAAAGCACTCTGCTACGGCAACGAAACCTGTGATCGGACTACCTGTCACTGTCAAAGAGACCAAAATTATCCGACCTTTTTTAGTCGTAAATGCTAGACTTTGAAGGCCAAAAACTAGTCCTGTCGACCCCGGGCAGGTCGTCTATATAAACCAAAAACCTCCTGTGGACAACACAACAAGCAGACTATTCTATTGTAGAACCCCAGCCGACTGTTGCTGTGCCTAACATTTCCATAATGACCAGTGATACGTATCGATCCCGACGTGTCAAGAACTCACTTGGAAAATGTGTCATGTCAAGTCGCAACCAGGAGTCAGCAAGTCTCATGAAAAATTGGGAAAGAGATCGTAAGGAACCACTGATTAACCGGCTCAGCGCCGGTGTGCACCGCCAGGAACCATTGAAGGAGAGAATCAGCCAAGTCGTCTACAAACTCAGAGTTCAACAACACAGACTC
>VBBH01000295.1 GCA_005888695.1 Candidatus Bathyarchaeota archaeon | reverse complement strand
CCTCGTCAATGGGCAGGGGCGGAAGTTTCGGGTCTCCTCGTAAGCTTGCGGTGATCGGTATTGTCCTGTTCTTTGTCGGATTTGCCTTGGGAGGGGTCGGTAACCAGGTTTCCGGAGCGTTGGTGGTATTGCCCTTTGCAGATACGATAACCGCTCTGGGATTCGTATTAGCATTATCCGCTGCTGTACGAGCAGGAAGCAGAATACGACAGATTTTGATCGTTGGAATAGTCTACGGTATAGGGACTTTCTATCTTGGCGAGCCGCACGAGAACCATGTTGGCTCGGGCTTCGGACTTGGCCTTTCACACATCCAGCACATTTCACTCGGGCTTCTACTGATGGTGATAGCTACGGTAACGTCAGTTGTGCTCGCCTACTATCATACCAGATCGGTTACTGTTCGACGATAGTTTCCAGCTAACCGCCACGACTTGTTGTTTTTGTCAGAATGCTGCGGAAGTAATCAGCTCCCCCATTTTTCTGGCCACTTAGCTACTTTGGAGTAGTGGCGTTCTTCGGTCTTCTTGACGTAGGAGAAGAAGACTGACCACGCGCTTTATACTTTCGGAAGTGATTGAAAAGGAAATTCTCTCGGAGTACGCGTATGACATATTCGAACCGACATTGAAGCTTGAGATACAGGGAAGGGATGTACTGAAGGACATTGGCCTTGACGGGATCAAGAGAGTAGTCGTCATGCACTTCATGGAATCGGCCCTTCGTGTAACTAAAGGAATGCTAGACGACCTTGCTAAGGCGGCGACTAGCGATTACACGTACTGGTTTCTAGGCACGGGGTTTGGCCTGAGAGTAAAACGCGAGGGCATTAACCTCGGTCTTCAGCTTGAAGTGAATCCGAAGATGGGCCCCGTGGACAGTTCTGGGTTAGTTCTCAAATCAGCCATGCTCGGCATGATCACCGTGAGCGATTGGGTGCATGCAATCGTTTCGTTTTCCACCGAGTTGATCGAGTTGCTGCTTCGAGTGAATCCCGCGTTGAAAGACATCCTGAACAGTCAAGAGAGTCAACGTAGAGTGCTTGAAGATTGGCTTAGGTCCGGGAATCCGTAAAGCCACGAGAGTTCAACCTAAGGCTCAATTCCGCCTTGGTCCCATTCTATGATGAGATCGCGTAGTCTCTTCATTCGTTCTGTTTCCATGCGGAGTCTGAAAATTCTGACTCTACCGTAATTCTTCTCCTGGACAGCTGCTGCTTGGACTAGTTGTTCGAGATGTCTTGCGGTGGCCGTGTAGCTTTGGCTGGTTCTGCGGGCTATCTCGGTTAAGTTAGCTTCTCCAATATGCGCTAGGTGTTGGAGTATTCTGATTCTTCCTGTGCTTGAGAGGATATGCTCGAGACCCTGTCCATTCGTAACCTGTTCTTCAGTGGTTGTGGTGGTCAATCTATGGACTGGCTGATATCGTCGGCGTAGCCGTAGCGGTCAGCATTGATTCCAGCCATTGTCGTGTAGCACTTGCTGGAGCATTTACCAATCCTAGAAGGGTGGTTTTGCCTCTGAAGCCTTCGGTGGAGGGTGTGGCTGAGACGATGCCTGTGGCGGATAGGTTCTGGACATACTTCCAGACCTGTGTATGTGCCCTAGGTGTTTCATTGTATTGTTCACAGGCCATTTTGTAGGCGATCTCGACTTCTCCCATTGTCGCGTAGGCTTCTCCTGTTCTTTCCAGTTCTCTTGCTAGGGCTAGGATGATCAGTTTCTCGTGAGTATTCCAGTATTGGGCGTATTCGGGTCGGAGGACCGGGTGGAGGCTACTGGCTGCAGTCCGGATGTGATCAGGTGTTAGTTCTTTACTTTCTTCTGAGTCTGCATATTTTCCGGCTCTCCATAATAGTTCGATGGCGTATCGTGCGTCTCCGTTTTGGGAGGCGATGTCGGCGATGAAGCTGACGAGTGCTTCGGGGACGGTTCCTTCTTTGAAGCTTAGATCGATACGTTCACGGAGTATCTGTTCAAGCTGTGGGCTTGAGTAGTGTTCTAGTCGTATGATGTTGCGTTGGAGGGTGCTTTGTGTGCTCTTGTCCAGTTCTTCCAGTTTCTTTGTTTCTCGGAGGATGACTATGAGTGATAGTCTTGCTTGTCGTCCTGGACGTTCTTCTTGTATGCGTGTGAGATTGTAGAGGCTTGTTGAGCCTTCGGCCGCGATTAATGCTTCTGCTTCGTCGAGTGTGAGTATCATGTAGAGATTCTTCTCTTCTAATTGGTCGAGTAGGGCATGTAGTAGTTCGTCGCTGCTGAATCCTCGTTGTGGGAATTGTGGAGAGAGTGATTGTACGATCCGTTTCAGGATCATGAAGAGGCTTCCACGGTACTCGCGGCAGTTGATGTGCTGATATTGCAGGTTCACCTTCAACGTGCGCGCTGTTCGGGATATGTCTGTCCCGAATCTCCGTGTTAACGCGGTCTTACCTGTCCCTATGTCCCCGGTGATCATGGCTCGTGGACTGGTGGTCCCGGGCTTGTTCACAACGGACCGGAAGAGTTCTGCTAGGAATCTGAACTGGTTTTCTCGGTAGGGTAGTCGTTGGGGAGTGTATTCTAGGCTGAGGGGTTGTTCATCCTTGAAGATGGTTGGACGAGAGATGGCTTCACGTATGATATCGGCCGGTGTTAAGCTTCCAGTTGATAGGTCGTGATTGGCGAGGGATGGTTGTTTCTCGTTCAAGGATGATTACTTACACCTAGTAAACTTCCAGAT
>VBBH01000294.1 GCA_005888695.1 Candidatus Bathyarchaeota archaeon | reverse complement strand
GATGGTGAAGGAGGCTCTCGGGGACGGATTGAGCCTTGGCGCCGATATTTCCTATGTTGATCAGCCTAGTCCGAAGGGTACGGCGAATGCTGTCGAGGCGGCGAAGGATGTTTTGGATGGTGAGGATAGGTTTCTTGTTGTTTATGGTGACAATTACTATGGTCCTAGGGCTGTCTCAAGGCTTGTTGAGATGTCGAGGAGAGCATCGTCGGATCTTTTGATTGGGGCTGCGAGGGTGTTGGACGCGTCCCAGTTTGGACGATTGACTGTGAAGGATGGGGTGGTTGGGGGGATTCGGGAGAAGTCGGCGAAGAAGGGGGCTGGTGAGGTTATTGCTGGGTTGTACTTGATGGATCAGTCGATCTTTCCCGCGATAGTGAAGACGAAGCTTTCGACTAGGGGAGAGTTTGAGTTGACGGATTCTATTCAGTCACTGATCGATCAGGATAGAAGGTTCAGGATGGTACTTTTGAATGATCAGGAGTGGCTTGGTATTAGTTATCCTTGGGACTTGTTAGGAGCGAATCGATTGGCGTTGGATTTGATGGAGTCTGCTAGGGATGGGATGGTAGAGCCAGGTGTGCATGTTCATGGGATGCTTCATTTGTCGAGGGGAGGTGTGATCCGTTCTGGTTGTTATTTGGAGGGGCCGGTGTTTATTGGGGAGGGTGGGGTTGTGGGTCCGAACGCGTATCTTCGACCTTACACGGTCATTGGACCGGGAGCGAAGGTTGGGGCTTATTGTGATGTGAAGAATAGTATTTTGATGGAACGGGCGAAGGTGCCTCATTTGTCGTATGTGGGGGATAGTATTGTTGGTGCTGGATGCTCGTTGGGTGCGGGGACGATTACTGCTAATCTCAGGTTTGATGATGCATCGATTGTGTCGATGGTGAAGGGTAGACGGGTTGATACTGGTCGTAGGAAGCTAGGAGCTATTATTGGGGATAATGTTAGGACGGGTATCAATGTGTCTTTGTTGCCGGGTGTTAAGATTGGACCTGGCGCCTGGATTGGGCCTGGTGTGACTGTGGGGCGGGATGTTGTTGCTGGGGCTCGAATCAAACGGTGATGTGGCCCGGTTCTGTGGCTGGAGAAAAAATAATGAGGGGTGGGGGCCACAATAAATTTACAGGCTATTTTCTGAAAATGCCTGTGAAATTTTTTTTCTAGCGAATTTTCGTCGTGGCTGCGGGGAATCTGTGTTTTGTGTCTTGGGACTGTTGTTGATCTTCGTCCCTTTTTTCTAGAGTGGGATTGGTTTCTAGGCTTGTTTTTGACAAGTTGTATGAAGGCATCAGTGGGGTTTCCTGTATGGTGTGGAACGAATATTGACATTTGCTTGAGGGGCTAGCTGTTTCTAAGGCGTTTCCAAGGCGGATTCAGGGGGATGAGAATTCATGAACAGCGGGTGCGATGAATAGTTTCACTACGTAGGACTCGAAGAGGCAGGCGTCCGGGGGTGGGAATTGTTTCTTCCACGCTCAAATTTTTTCTTTCGGATCGGCGTACCCTCCCCCCCTCCTGTGCTCAGTTTTCACGATGGAAAGATCGGATTTTGAACGAAAATGGATTGTTCTGACTAGTTTTCTAGCCTAAATCGAACGATTAGTTTCTGGAGGTTTAGAATTGGCTCTAGTTCGAGCAATACTTTCGGTCTGACCTCTAGGCTCCGAAGATGGTGGCGCCTGTACTCGGCGGACTCGGCTGAGAATTGGCCAGACGGAACGCAGGAGTCACCTATACTAGGGAAAATATTATGATCGAACGCTCTTGAGACAATCGCCTTGGTGAGCCTGTTCTCGTCTTAAACCACCTCGGGTTTTGACACCTATCGAGAAATCATCTGATTGTCAGAAGCTAGCCCAACGAATCCTCCCGCCAAGAGAAGGAACGTCCAGGCTTCGAGTTCCAACCACCGAACTAGAGATTGCAGTCCCTGACTTGCTAGTTGTGATCCGGGCTGGTTGGCAGCAAGAAGGACCGCTACAGCTAGTGCGAAATTTCCGAGGAGGAGAAGGATGACGGATCCTATGCGCACAACTCTCTGTGTAATGAAGGCGGCGAACAGCGCGGCGATTGAACATCCGAGTAAGCTAAATAAGAAGAGATCTTCGAACGGTATTGGAGGAGACGAGTGGCCTCCAGCGTTTCTACTGCCGAATCCGATGACGAGGAACCAGAAATCCCACAGTCCCAAGAGGCCTCCGATTCCTCCGAGATAGAAGGGTAGCCTTGGTCCCCATTTACGAATTGCAAACCGGATGAGTGCTCTGGCTCCCAAGATTCCTCCGATGATCACAACTATAACCCATGAAAGCAACCATCCCCAATACGGCCCTAAAGGATCCACGAACCACAGCGATCCCCAAATCGGAGTTAATCCCGCAATGACTGCGAGTGCGCCGCGGATCGTTTCAGTGATCTTGATCCTCGCGATACCGATGGAGCATAAGTAGCCCCTCAGCTGGATCAAGAGTCCGCCGGAAATTGAAAGCAACGCTCCCGCGACTGCCGAAGCGAAGGGAACCGGGTAGCAGCTGGGACACGTGGTAGAGAGTGGGAATGGGTTCGCCGCGAGCGAGATTATCAGCCCCGCTACTCCACCTGAAAAGACGAGTAGCTTAGACAGCTCAGTTAGGCTAATCTTCGCTAGCTCATTGTATCCAAGAGCCCTTCTTCCGAACGATGAACAGTCCGACTCCTATGACCTCGACCGCATAGAACGGGACGATAATAGATGCGGCAGCTACGAGGTAGGCCGGAACTGCTAGCGGCTCCGGGGGTATTGTGAC
>VBBH01000125.1 GCA_005888695.1 Candidatus Bathyarchaeota archaeon | reverse complement strand
CTGACAAGGGTCTAAGGAAACCACTGTTAAAGACCGGGATTTATTTAGGCTTATTCCAACAATACAACGCATCATATTCCAGGAGACAAGATCCATCATGGACACACGTTCAACAATACAACAAACCAGCTCTCACAACACTAGTAACAGGCTAGTCACGTATCTGTCAATGACTCGCCCGGTTAACTGTTTGATGATCGGGCTGGCTGTTGTTGTCGGAGAAGTCATCAACCTGGGGCTTGTTCCACCATTGGACAAACTATTCTTCGGCTTCCTTACGGCATCGCTAATGATGGCTGGCACTATGATACTAAACGACGTTTACGATATCGAGATCGATCGAGTGAACGCTCCCATCAGACCGCTACCATCCGGACGTGCAAGTTTGAGAGGGGCATATGTCTTCGCTGCCTTATTCTCGATCGCCAGCATAATCTCTGCCATACTTCTCGGGCTCGCGAGCCTACTCATTGCACTGCTAGCTCTTGGCTTGATGGTTTTCTACAATGTCCGTGGCAAGCGGCTGGGTCTATTAGGGAACACGATTGTCAGCTTCAATGTCGCCCTTCCATTCGTCTTCGGCGGGATTAGCGTCTCAAGCCTTCGTCCCGCAGTCTTCCTCTTCTCCTTGCTAGCCTTCCTCTCTAACCTGGGAAGAGAGGTGGCGAAGGGAATAGTCGACGTTCACGGCGACAGCGTGCACGGAGTTAGGACCCTTGCAGTCTTGAAAGGAGCAAGAGCCGCAGCCCTAACAAGCGCTAGTCTCTTCGTCTCCGCAGTCATCGTCAGCCTAGTTCCGCCGATTCTAGGAATCGTCTCGATCTGGTATATCCCGATCGTCCTCGTCGCTGATATTGGTTTTATCGGATCATCGGCCTCCCTCGCCTCCAAGCCCGAACCGGAGAGAGCCAAAAAAGTGAAGAACATTGTCCTGTTGTGGATGTTGCTCGGACTAGTTGCCTTCCTTTTTGGCGGAATTGCACATTAGTTATGTGATCGTTGGCTCAAGAGTTCCTTCGCTCTATCCAAACGGATTGCATGTTCCTCGACCATTATCCCTGCTATGCGATCCACTTCTTTTCCCTCGGCACCTGCCATCGCAGCAATGTTCCTCGCGTGAAGAGACATGTGTCCTCTCTGAATACCCTCCGCGGCAAGGGCACGTAGCGCTGCAAGATTCTGTGCCAATCCTACGGATGCCATAACCTCACCCAATTCCTTGGCACTCTTGACTCCCAAGATCTTTAGCGACACTTTCGCTATCGGGTGCACCGCGGTTATTCCTCCGATTACCCCTGCCGCAATCGGGATTTCGATCCATCCTTGAAGGTCTCCATTCTTGTCCTTCTTCCAAGTGGTCAAAGGAGAATAGTTCCCGTTCCTGGCACAGTATGCGTGGGCTCCAGCCTCGATAGCCCTAGTATCATTCCCAGTTGCCAGGCAGACAGCTGTGACCCCGTTCATCACTCCCTTATTGTGAGTCGCACAGCGATACGGATCCGCAGCGGCAAAAGCATAGGCTTCGACTATCCCGTCCACAACTTCTTCGCCCCCCAATGCCTCCTTTGGAATCAGAACCCTAGCCCTAGCGAGCCTCTTGTCCGCGAGGTTGGATATGATTCGAAGCCTGACCTTGCCGCCTGTTATCTTCTCAAGTCGCTGGGCTAACGCCTCGGCCATCGTGTTGACGGTATTCGCTCCCATAGCATCACGACAGTCGACAAGAAGTTCGGCCACGACCATCGTCCCGGCCAGTGTTGGCAATATGCGGACCCTCAGATCTCGGGCCCCGCCTCCCTTTGAGACAAGCATCGGATCCTGCTTGTTGGCGAGCTCGATCAGTTCTTTTTTCTCTCGAAGGGCACTTTTCTCGACGCCGTGTGGGTCTGGACAGTTGACGATCTGGACTTGTCCGATCATGATGGGTTCAGTGCTTTCTGCAATGAACCCTCCCGTTTGTCTGGCCATTTTTGCAGCGTGGCTTGCGGCTGCAACGACTGATGGCTCTTCAATTGCCATCGGGACAAGGTAGTCCTTGTTATTGATCAGGAAGTTTGTCGCTATACCCAGCGGGATCGGAAACACTCCGACAACATTCTCGACCATTCTCTCTGCTCGATCGAAACTAAGACCACCGACTCGGAGAGCGTTCAACTCGTCATCAGTAAGCCCCGCAAACTGCTGCACCTGCCTTAGCCTCTCTTCCGCACTCAACTTGTAGAATGATTGGATGTTGGAAGATTGTCTAGTGACCGTCATAATAGCTCGAGTCCCAGTCGTTTCAGAGGAAATAAAAGCCTGAGGCTGAGAAAGTCTTATTGGATGTTCAAAAGGGCTCGTGGGGTCATGAACGAGACGATTATCCTCGTCGATCAAAAAGATAGTCCGATTGGGTACGAGGAGAAGATCGCGGCCCATAAAAATGGTGGACGACTTCACAGGGCCTTCTCTATCTTCATCCTGAATTCCAAGAACCAACTCCTCCTCCAGCAGAGATCAGCTGAGAAGCCCATATTCAGAAAATTATGGAGTAACTCGTGCTGCAGCCACCCCTTGAAGGGGGAAGAATTGGAGAAAGCGACTCACCGAAAATTGCAGCAGGAGTTCGGTTTTGACGCCAACATGGAAGAAGTCTTCAGCTTCACGTACAAGGCCAAGGATGAAACCAGTGGATTAACCGAACACGAGTTCGACCACGTCTTCATCGGAAAATACGATGGATCACCAAAGCCGAACCCAAGCGAGATCGCCAATTGGAAATGGGTTTCAGTCGCAGACTTGAAGAAGGATCTAAATAAGAACCCGGACCGTTACACCCCATGGCTGAAGCCTGCCTTGGACAAGCTTGTCCAAGAAGCTAGGCTAGCCTAGATGCTCCAAAGCAATAGCCAGACAATATGCCGCAGTGGCGGGCTTTCTTGACCGAGCAAAAGTCGAGCAGTCTTCACAAAGAAGTCACACTACGATATGCCACTGCACTTTACATGAGTTCAGTGCTCGGCTCAGGGATACTCATACTCCCAGGGCTGGCAGCCCAGAAAGCCGGACCCGCGTCTCTCATTGCCTGGGTCGGCCTGTCGCTTGTAAGTTATCCACTCGCCTACACTTTTGCAAGTCTCTCGTCAAGAAGGCCAGAATCGGGCGGCGTCTATTCCTTCGCCCGCGAAGCGTTCGGTCAAAGGGTGGCGACCTCGGTCGGCTGGTTATTCCTTCTATGGTATGCGGCTGGTGCCCCGGCCGTCACCGTGGTAGCTGCATCTTATCTTGCGTATGCGGTTCCTCTCAACCGAATCGAAATCTATCTAATCGCAGCATTGTTGCCGCTCGGAACTTTCTTGATCAATTATCGAGGGATACGTGTTAGCGGCCGGGTGCAGATGGTTGTGATTGCCGCAATCACCACGCTCTTGCTGGCCGCCGTTGTCGCATCGCTACCCAGAATCAATCTGGAGAATTTCTCGCCCTTCTTCCCGCATGGGATAATTCCGATAGGAGTGGCGGCGGCACTGATCTTCTGGTCATACCTAGGCTACGAAAACGTGTCCAATGTTGCTGAAGAATTCAAGAATCCCGAGCGTGACTTCCATCGCAGCATACTTCTCAGTGTTCTAATAATCAGTGCGCTCTACGTTTCAGTCGCCTTTGCCGCGGTCGGGAGCAGGGCATACGAGGCCGGAGGTAGCGTAGCTCCTTTCGCCGCAATGCTCTCAAACGCACTAGGACCTATGGGTGCAATAGGAACAGCGATATTGGCGGTTATCATAATTTTTGGGACTGTGAACGCTTACACGACCGGGATGTCCCGGGTGATCTATGCAACCGCGAAAGAGGGAGGTCTTCCAAGAATCCTGAGTCGAATCGACGCCAAGTCTGGGGTCCCTCGTTCCTCGCTGGGCCTGCTCTTGGGATTATCATGGCTCTCATTGGCCTTCTTCTATTTCTTCAACGCGACTCTAGAGACCGCTCTTCTAATTCCGAGCGGAGCCGCAATCCTCGTCTATGTAGTAGGCTCGGCCAGCGGAATCAAACTCTTGCACGGCAAAGGATGGGGAGGCCTACTTCCCTGGATCTCACTCGGAGTGTCCCTGATTATGCTTCCATTCGTCGGCGTGTTTCTCCTGATAAGCATAGCAGTTGCTATCGCTGGTCTTCTATACAGAGGAGGAGTCAAGAGCTCACCCAATAGAGGGTCAGCCGGAGAAAATTGATAGGTTGAACGTCATCTCATCACATCGATTCCATTCCTAGACAAACGCGATACTGGTGACAACACGGACTCATTCGGATGCAGGGTAGGTGGTCGAACATCTGCCATGAAGTTGCTTTCAAAGATCGAGAAATTCATCGACATCCTGATGAGCTTCTCGACACTCATAGGCTTCTGCAGCACATTGTACCTCGTCTGGTTATTCATCAATACGTCACCACAAATTACTGTCAGTACAACGAATGTGGGAGCGCCGGGTATCCCAGGCTACAAGATTACGTCCTACGTAATCCAGGGTGTTCCATTCTTCTGGATCTTCACTAGTCTCGTCTCGTTATCAGCGGGTCACACCTATAGATCTGCAAAGCATCTGATTCTGACAATTTCGGGAAGGAATCCGGTCTACAATCCTCACAATGCACACGGCCTCATCGCACCAAAACCAATAACACCCCAAATCTCACAGGTAGACACAAAAACCCAGTAATCCTTCGATCTAGTTCGCTAGGCGAAGGCCAAAGCGCAGTTGTGAAGACCGATAAAGATATTTCATGCGTTCCAGGTTTTTGTACACGCTTGAACTCATTGATATTGCGAGGTTTTCGCGAACGGGCGAGCGATTGGTCAAGGCTCCTAACAGAGGTTTCTTGATTCAACCAATCATTCCTCAGAAGGACCAATGGTTGTCTCGACTGATAATGATAGCTCGATCTAGCGTGCTCTTCAAAGGCATAAGATCCTTGAGATGTCGCAGAGACGGAGAGATGCAGAAATGACTCAACTGCTAGACCGGACAAACCCGAAACTGAAAGAACTCAGGATCTTTGTCCAGTTCAGCAAGGAAGAACTTCAGAAACGACGATATTTGTTGCCTCCAGCGACCATTGTCAGGTCTTACGCGGGGAATGACACTGCTTCGGAAACGGTATTCCACGTTCTTCAACTGGACGGTGAAACCCCTTTCACGCCAAAAGACGAACCTGTCGCCGGGAAACCCCGGCTACGCCGAAGGTGGATTCTTGCTCGCTCAAAAGCGGGAGCCTTAGAGAATCTCCTGAAAACATCAACTCAATCTGAGCGACTTGACGTTGTACTCTACGTGAGACGAGATGATTGCCTTCCGTGCTCTGACATTCTTGACACTGACAGAGATACTCTAGAAATTTGTCCGGGAGTCATCGCGCTAATGCCCGTGGAGAAACGCGGCCGAACGAGCAAAATTCCTCAGACGAGCATACGTGGAAGGACGCTCACGATTGGAGTGGATAATAATGAATGGCTTGATCTCGCTCCCAAGGTCCAGTTGAACACCGTGATAGAAGTCCAGCTTTGGATAGGATCGAGTCAGCTTCTGAACCACTGGGGGACTAATAGTCCTAACAAGGAACGTCAGCATCTTGGAATTAACCTCGCCGGCGTCATTCCAGAGTTGAAGCTTGTTCAGCTCAGACAGGAAGCTAACCTATACCATTTCGCCGGAATCGCAAGACGAGTTTTTTTGAGAAGTTATTTCGACCCAACGTGGCAGAGAGACAAGGAAAAGTATGAAGTTCTGCTTGACTGCGGGTTGCCGATGGTTTTTGAGGAAATAGTTGACCCTGGAGAACCGAGCATCCATGTTCAGAAAGATGGAGACACCTTCATGGGCTTGTGTTACCTATTCGGATCTATCGCGTTCTCTGGAACGCGATTCCGAACCTCTCTGGTGGCAAGGGTCATTGGGATTACCGAGATGGACTTTGTGCCTCCTTTCGTATTGCTTGACGTTGAATTGATGCCCCAGTCTACGAAGCCAGAGATTAGAGTCGGGTACTATTCCAAGGAGCAAGAATCGCTCAAAGGCATTGAGCTTAGTGGATATGTTCCTCGAGCCTGAGACCTAGGTGGACCTGAATGTTTGTGTAGCCGCTTACGAGAATGCAATTCCCAAGTTCTGGGAAAAGTAAACGGTATAATGCCCTGTAGGTATTCCCCTCCTACTCCAAAATAATAACGTGTTGCAGATTGCTACAAGTCGGGTGGAATGTTACAACGACATCCAAAGATGGGTGGTCGGTAAATAGTCGGGGTAGCGACAAGAATTACGAAAGCCACTATGACAACAATTGCGACTATCACAACCCACCTTGTTATTTGCAATTCTGATGAAAATCATCGGGTGTTTCAGACTTGTAGTCTTTTCCGCTGATCTTTCGGTGCTCAGGTGGTTCAGATCGTTTACGTTTATATCGAACCGTAGCTAAACGACGACCGTTGCGGAGACTTCCTATGCCCCGTTTCCCTGCATTCATTCTACTTGTGGCTATAGCTTTCCTACTGCTAGGCTCCTGCTCCAGCACTGTTTCGGGAGCATCGGGACCAGGGACACAGCCGAACCATGGCTACGTCACCTACCAGATCTCTTTGAACAAAGCTGATAGTCCTGTTGAGGTTTTTGTTGTAAACGAGACCGGCGAGCCGGCCGGCCAAAATGGACTCGTACAGCTGACTTTTGCTCTATCGTCAGGCGAGAGGCACTTGACTTATTCGAAGGTTGTGAATAGTAGCTCGCTGCCGGAAATATTTCCTTACTTTCCCGAATTGAACAACCAATCCCTCTCATACTCAAGCCACGGCATCAAGCTTAGTGCCCAAATCAGTCGCAGCGGTACTGCCCAAGTAACGTTCAAGGGTCAAACCTACACCGCAGTGAAACATGCGCTCTCGATCTCAGTATCGAGAACCAATGGGGAGACATATTCTGCAGCCGGAAACATCCTCACGATGCCCTCGGGCTTGGTCTACTCCGTAGAATTGCAGGCCATTGGGCCTTATGCCCTCACCGCTACGCTTGTAGCGACGAATCTCCCGTTAACAAGTCCATCCGGGACCACTACAATGTTCGGCTTCGCCCTGGTTGGTCTCGGCCTAGCTGGAGCGGTTGGTCTCGCTGTCCCGTCCGTTTTCGCACTCGTCAGAGCAAAGGCTGGGACAAGAAACACTATGTCAATAGCCGCTGAACCGTCTAAGGCTCAAGACAAGCCTTCACACTGGGTCGACTAACGGAAAGTCATAGAGAATTTCTTGATTACGTATGAGTAATCCAAGTTCTCAAGGACCTTCAGTATTACAGTTTCAAAATACGGTGAAAGATTACGGTAGTAAGAAGATTGGCCCGGTCGATCTTAGCATTGGCAAGGGCGAGATCGTGGGTTTCCTCGGTCCCAATGGGTCCGGGAAAACTACCTGTATGCGCCTCATGCTTGGATTAATTCGACCCTCATCCGGGAACGTCCGCGTAAACGGGTACGATCCTATCTCAAAACACGTTGAGGCGCTCAACCATGTCGCCTATTCCCCCGAGCTGCCCAACATCCAAACCTTTCTCACTCCGACTGAGCTCCTTACCCTTGTACTGCACGAGCTAGGATTCCAAGGGGACAAGCAAGATGAGATTAGGCGTGTGCTTGAGCTTGTTGGACTGATCGAGTATCGAGATACCAAAGTTGGCAAGCTAAGCAAAGGGATGGTGCAGCGACTCAGTGTTGCCCAAGCTCTAATCGGCAGTCCCGAACTATTGATTCTTGACGAGCCGATGCTTGGGCTGGATCCTGCGGGCTCGGCTCACTTCAGAGAAATCTTCCGAGAGTTCGTAATGGGAGGGAAAGGAACTGTGTTCATGTCATCCCATATGATGAACGAGGTGGAATCTCTCTGCACATCTGTACTAATCATACACAGCGGCAGGATACTCTTCCGAGGTTCCAGCTCCGAAGTCATCAGAAAGGTGTTAGACTACTCGGTTGTGACAGTAGAGGCACAGGGACTACAACAAGAGACGATAAACAGCATTAAGGAGATGCCCAACGTCTCCCAAGTGACAATCAACAATCAGACTATTGAGATTATCATCAAGGGACACGACGACATCAGACCCGCCTTATCCGACTTGATCGTTAAGAGCGGAGCCAAGCTGTACACGATCAAGACAGCTGACAATATGCTGGAGAGAGCGTACATCGAGGCTCTCAAAAAGAATGGAGTCGATCGATAAAATGACCCGGGTGGACATTATTATCTCCTTCATCCGTTACGAGATGAAACGGGCAATCGCAAAGCGGAAGGTTCTCGCCCTGCTTGCCTTCACTATCCTCCTAGATACATTCCCGTACTACGCATTGTCAACCGCGACAAACGGGACCGGATTTATCCCACTCGCCGCCTATCCTTACATCTGGGTCGCAGGAGTCTTTGGGCTCCAGCCACTATTCCTCAACTTCACCGCAATCCTGATCGCGGCAGGCGCAATGTCTGAGGAGTATGAGCAGGGAACCGCAGAGTTGTTGCTTTCGAAGCCGGTCCGAAGAAACGATTACTTTGCCGGAAAATTTCTCGGGGGTTTCATCCTATTCCTGATAATTCTAGCGTTCAACATTTTGCTCAGCGTGGGTTCCGCCTTTACATTCTTCGGTCCTCAGGCTAGCTTGGAAATCCTTCCAGGCCTCTTCATCGTGCAAGCCTTCTCTTCATTGATCTTCTATTCGCTGGCATTCATGCTCGGCGAACTCGTAAGAAGATCCTCACTCGCCTACATATTCTCCTCCGCTGTCTTCTTCGCTAGCTTCATAATCAGCGGTTACTTGGGCCTCATCTTCTCATTAACTGGAAAGGAGTTCTACCGGACCGTTCAGATCTATCTGCCGACTTCCCCAGCAAATTCCCTCCCGGTGCAATATGCATCTCCCCTGCTTCCCCAGACGGTCGGGATCGTTCTTCGATTCGTCGGTGCCGACAATACAATTGTCCCTACAATAGAATTGTCCGTGGCGATCTTGCTAGCTTACACTCTGGTGGCGATAGGCATCGCGGCGGGTTACTTCTGGTATGCAGATATCTCTCGGCGAATGGGTTGACACCGGGAGGAATCAAGTTGTTTCTTGAAGCTTTCCGAGGAAGAACATCCAGCCTTGAATGTGCTCATCTCTTATCTTCCGGTCTTCCTTGTTTTTCGCGTAGCCTTCATGCTGGAGTGTAAGTCTCGTTCCGTTTTGCAGTACGGACATAAATGACAATGTCACCCTAGTCTCGTTGACGGATTCATGATCCCATTTCCATGTAAACCCAAGTTTCTCCCCTCTCTTGAACATGGTATACTTGCCTCTGAGATGCCAGTCCTGATTGGGCCAGGAAAAGTGATATTTTCCACCGAGCCTCGGCTCGAGCTCCGCGACAGGAGGCCACCATTTCTTCAATTGTTCAGGATTGGTCCAGAGGTCGAAGAGAGATTCCCTGTTTATGCGGGGAAACTCTGCCACAATGGTGATCCTGTCAGTGGACGTTTCCGTCTTTTCAAGCAGAGGCTTGTTAGTGGTCAAAGGGAATAATCCTACCAGAGTAAATTGGCAGTCTGCTGGGAAATTATTAATCCATACGTTTGGGAGTCTTTGTACGAATTGCTGGTCGTCCCGGCAGGTTTCGCAGTTCTCTTCGCGCTAGCGTTTGTAAACGGAGCGAACGATGTGGGCAAGATTGTGGCTGGTTTGATTGTTGCTACCAAAGGCGATCAACCGAAGCCTGCATCTATCACCCGGGCTGTCGTCTGGGGCGCTCTTTTCAGCGGTGTCGGAAGCATAGCGGCAATCTATGTTTCAGGACGATTGTTCCTAGTATTCACCCAAGACCTTGTCAAGGTTCCTCTTGGAGAATCGTTTGCTCTCTCGGTTCTCGTTGCGGCAACCGTCTGGGTTGTTGCCACGACCCTTCTCCGTATTCCAGTCTCGTCTACTCACACCATTATTGGAGCGATCGTCTTCCTACTCATCTATCTCTACGGTACAAGCGGTATCCAATGGAGTGTCCTCCTGCTAAGGGTTCTATTGCCCATGGCAGCCAGCCCATTCCTCGCACTACTCGCAACCTACGTCTTCCATCGGCTAGCGCATGGTCGTTCAGCGATTAGCGGGCTGGGTCCAGGAAGAGTCAAGATTCTTCACTGGGGCTCCGCAGCTCTAACCTCGTTCTCTAGAGGAAGCAATGACGCGCCAAAGATGGCAGCTCTAGGCTTCTTCCTCCTTCCCTTCTCGTCTCAAGACTCTCTCTGGCTTCCATACGCCTTTGTCAGTCTAGCCCTATTCATCGGTTCAATCTCTTGGGGCCGCAAGATCACAGAGTCACTTGTAAGCAGGGAGGAACAGC
The DNA here is from genome assembly GCA_005888695.1 of Candidatus Bathyarchaeota archaeon. The sequence continues at coordinate 186 of VBBH01000125.1, read as the reverse complement.
TGGATGATGATCAACGTCTCAGAGCCGGCCTAACCACCGCGGCCCTAGTTAGTGCGGGCGCGATATTCGGAGCTCCCATCTCGACTACTCATGTGGCTGCTGCCGCGAAAGCGGGAGCTCGGGCTAACGACAGAGAAGTCTTCTGGAGCACTACCGGGAGCATAATACTCGCATGGGCAATCACTT
>VBBH01000293.1 GCA_005888695.1 Candidatus Bathyarchaeota archaeon | reverse complement strand
ACGGATCCTCTAGCTTACGGAGTGAACATTCTTGAGGTTGCTCTAATCCTATCTCTTCTTGCCTTGACTCGATACAGTAGAGTTCAAACCAAGTTCTAGCTGGATACTGACCCGCGCTTCTTTTCGAGAATCAATTCCTTTCTTGAATAATTGATAATTACTCTGTAACGGCTCAAAACTTGACCGCCGATGAGTCGAGAACCAAGTCCAACCTCACTGGCCACTCCCTGTAAGCCCGTCATTTGAAAAGGACCTAGCTGGAATCTATCGATGGTGCCGAATATTCCCATGGTCGACTTTCCCAGCCCAATTCCTGCATGGGTTGAGCGTGTATTGCGTGATTTGGAGATCAACGGATGATCGACAGCATCCTGGGAACCCGAATCAACAAGAAAAAGATCCTCAACCACGTTACCAGCCACTTCGATCGTACCCTTAACGAAGGGAAGACGACCCTGAAGTTCTAATTGAAGAACAACGCCTGGGCCATCGTACTTGAAAGCTGAAGGCGTGATGATTGTCATCTTGGCTTTTGGATAATCGATTATTGTGACAAATCTTTCTAGAAAATCGTATCCGAGAAGTCCCTTGAGCAGACCTCCCCAGTGTACGTCTCCAAGATCCGCTGCATGAATCTTGTGGCCACGAGTTACTAGTCCGGGTAGTTCGATCGATACATCTTCGATAACTTTGACCGGGATCGTGCCCTCTCCAGCACCTCTGACAGTAGTCGTCCCGCTGAACTTCAGGCCCAGACCGACAGCAGTCTTCTGATCAACGTAGCTTGCTCCGGAGCCTGAATCTAATGTAAACCGGAGAGGCTTGGAACCGTTGATTCTGACCGGGAAGAATACTCCGTTCTGAACGAGCTCAACCGGGAAACTCGTTTTTGATTCTTGGTCGCTGAATTCAAACCCGGAACCCATGCTCTCATCCCCGACGAGCCAGTTGTTTCAGCTCCTCCCCGGTTATCTGCATGACCCTCCAGTTCTCACGGAATCCAGAACCGAGACTTCGGTAGAATTCCATTGCCGACTCATTCCAATTGAGCACTTCCCAACGTAGTCCGTAGCAGTTTTCTGCAAGAGCTGTTTTTGCGAGGTGGATCAGAAGAGCTTTACCGATCCCATTCTTTCGGAACTCTGGCCTTACAAAGAGATCCTCTAAGTATATTCCGGGGCGTCCCTGCCATGTGGAATAATTATAGAAGAAGAGGGCCATACCTGCAGGTTTACTATTCCATTCTGCGATGGTAACACGAAACTTTGGGTTCGGTCCGAAACCATCGCGGCGAAGATCATCCTCGCTGCAATAGACTGCATTCGGCTCCCGTTCATATTCCGCCAGCTCTCGAATGAAGGATAGAATCAGAGGGACATCTTGTAGAGTTGAAGGCCGGAGACTTAGCATAGGCGGCGATGTCCTGTCCCGACTCGGAAGTACCTAAGGACTGTGCAGGATTGTTGTTTAGCGGACGTAGACGCCCATTTCCTCTGCAACACGCCTCAACCTATTGATGCGATTCTTAGTTGAGGGATGGGTGGAGAACAGTTCCATTAATGTGTGTCCACGGATCGGGTTGACGATCCAAAGAGACGCGGTCGAAGCAGATGTCGAACCAACTGTTGCTGCGCGGACATAGGGCGAGTTTACTCTGCTTGATATCTTCTCCAGCGCGGTGATTAATGCGCCTGGGTTGTGGGTTATTTTGGCCCCGTACTCGTCTGCATTGTACTCGAAGTTTCGACTGATCCCCAATTGTACGAAGGTTGCTCCAAGAGGAACGAATACAGCTGCCAGTAATAATGCAACGATGCTTCCGTTGTTTTGTCGGCCTCTTCCTGCTCCGCCAAACATCATGGACCATAAGGCAATGTTGCCAATGTACGAGATTACGCCAGCGATTGTTGCGGCGACGCTGCTGATGAGCACGTCGCGATGAACGACGTGACCAATCTCATGACCGATTACAGCCTCCAGCTCGGTTGGTGTGAGAGTGTTTAGGATACCGTTTGTGGCTACCACTACTGCCTTGTGTGGTCCTCGGCCCGTAGCGAAAGCGTTCGGCATCGGGGAATTGACTATGCCGACTTTGGGCATCGGTATTCCTGCCTCCTGGGAGACTTTTCTCACGATGTCAAACAGCGTCGGGTTCTCTTCTTCTTGAATGATGCGGGCACGGGCCATCCTGACCACAATTTTGTCACTCCAGAAGTAGGTGGCGAAGTTGAGAACAGCTGCAAAAACCAGGCCGAGCAGCATAAATGTCAACGGGTCGCCGAAGTAGAGTCCTATTGCGTATCCGATGAGCATGAGGAGCCCAGTTAGGACAAAGAAGAGTAATGTTATGCGCGTGTATGTTGTTGCGGACAATTCCCCTTGACCCCGGTACTAGGATGTTCGTCGCCAGCACTGTAAAAACGTGTTTCTTGCGTATGTCACGCGATTGGTTCCGTGCGGTCTATGGGTTCCGTTAGTCTTTACAAACTTCTTCAGGGCAAAAGTCTTGGAAAGGGCGCTAGGAATCATCGGTGCTGGTCACGCTCATCCGATTTTTCACAGTTAGAAATGGTAAGAGGAAGCCGTAGTATTTCCAAACCAACAACGAGGGTATTCTTCGGAACATGTCGCTTTCTGTCTCGGAGTCCGTCGAGCCTGCCGTCAGGGTTGCCCGAGGAGCGAGCTACCTGTTATTGCAAGGCATCGTCATCAACATAATGGGGGTCTTCTACTTTGTC
>VBBH01000292.1 GCA_005888695.1 Candidatus Bathyarchaeota archaeon | reverse complement strand
AGCACTCTGAGAGACTGTAACATGATTCTGGTGCTCGATGATGGCAGAGTGAGTCAAATGACCACTGAAGTCGAATCGGTAATCTCAGGCATGAACGTTGTAAGCATACAGACATGATTGCCTTCAGGCTGACGGAAGAATATGGCCGATGTTCGAGCCTAAGCGGCTACAACCGACTCAAGACTATTTAGCCAGTCCTTCCCATTTTTCAAACAGCTGAAAAGGACGCGATAACAAACAGTGAAGGGGCTCATACTCGCAGGAGGCTACGCAACAAGACTTCGGCCTCTAAGCTGCTCAAAACCCAAGTTGCTCTTTCCAATAGTCGGTGTCCCACTAATCGATGTAATGCTTGACTGGATGAAGTCGGCAGGTGTTACAGAAGTTATCCTCGCCGTTAACCACCTCGCAGATCGCTTGAGAACAGAGATCGGCGAGAAGAGGAGAGGGCTCGATGTTCTCTACTCGGTCGAACGAGAACCACTTGGCACTGGAGGACCATTAAGACTTGCTAAGAGCCTCCTCGGTTCCGACGACCCATTCCTAGTACTCAATGGAGACATCGTTAGCAACCTCGACCTTCGCCAGATGATCAAGGATCACGAGGACAATGATAATGTCGAAGCAACTATTGCCCTCGTAGAAGTGCCCGATCCAACCCCTTACGGGCTTGTCCGAATGCACGAGGATCGGAGAATCAAATTGTTTGTTGAGAAGACCAAGAATGTCGATGGACCGGGGACGGTCAATGCGGGAGTCTACATACTCAGCCCAGAAGTACTTGAAAAAATACCTGACGGCGGTATAGTGAGTATCGAGCGCCAAGTCTTCCCAAAGCTCGCGAAAGACAATCTGATGCAGGGCTGGATACACCATGGCGGTTACTGGTACGATATGGGCAAAATACCAGATTATGTCCGTGTGAATCGAGAGTTACTCGAAACATCCTACAAGAAGAATGAACCAAAGAAGGAAGGACCAGTCCACATTGGCAAGGGATCCAAGATTGAACAAGGAGCTCGAATAGGGCCCTACAGTATATTGTCCGACAAGGTGACAGTAAAACCCGGATCAACTATCAGGGACTCGATTGTGTTCGAAGAGACAATAGTCGAAGAAAATTGTCTTATTGAAGGCTCAATTGTCGGGGAACGAGTCCGACTAGGAGCCGGAGTCAGACTTGGCCCAGGTTCAGTAGTTGCTGGGGAGATATCTATTCCGGCAGGCCGAACCTTCGGCGAAAACTCTGTCATCATCAATGCTTGATCACGTGAAAGCGATGACAAACATAGAACAGGCAACATCTCCGACGTCCATCAGGCTATTCGGAACTAACGGAATCAGAGGCATAGTCGGCAAAGAGCTCAATGTTGACCTAGCCTATCGAGTTGGAAGCAGCGTTGCCACCCTCTTCAAGCGTCACCCAGTACTCCTTGGACGGGACGGAAGAGTCTCGGGCCGAATGATAATCGAGGCTGTAGCCTCCGGAATCTTGGCCCAAGGAAATGATGTCCAAGATCACGACATAATCACTACGCCCGCCCTGCAATACTTGGTCAGGATCTCGAACGGTGCCGCCGGGATTATTGTAACGGCGAGCCATAGTCCACCCGAGTATAACGGGTTCAAGGTTATTGACACCGACGGAGTCGAGATTCCTAGGGAGAAAGAAGCAGTTGTTGAGGATACGGTCCAGAAAAATCACTGGACGTTGTCCAGTCAACCCGGCCGTAGAATCAACCAAGACCGGATCGGTATCTATCTAGATGCGATCTTGAGGCATCTCGAAGGATTTGATCCGGATCTATTCAAGCGCTTGACTGTGATCGTCGATGTAGGCAACGGTGTCTCATCCCTTACTACGCCAGTTCTGCTCCAACGGCTAGGTTGTAGAGTCGTTGTTATCAATGGAAACATTGACGGCACCTTTCCAGGTCGACAATCCGAGCCTCGCCCAGAAAATCTTACGACCCTCTCGAAAGCAGTCCTACAGGAGAACGCGGACCTGGGTATTGCCCATGACGGGGACGGAGACCGTGCAATATTCGTGGACGAGATAGGGACTATTCACTGGGGCGATCGTAGCTTCGCCCTTGTCGAAGATATGATCCTTGCCGAAAAGCCCGGTTCCAAGATCGTTACCCCCCTCAACTCATCGATGGCTGTCAAAGAAATAGCCGACAAAAGAAAAGGACACGTGATCCTCACAAAAGTTGGCAGCATCTACGTTTCACGCACCATGCTCAAAGAGAACGCGATCCTCGGAGGCGAAGAGAACGGTGGAATATTCTATGCTCCTCACCATTCAGTCAGAGACGGAACAATGGCAGCAGCTCTAGTCCTTAGAGCGATTGTAAAAAATGGTCAAGCACTGTCCAAGATAATGTCCAAACTCCCATCATATCACATGTCCAAGGAGAAGGTCCTCTGCG
>VBBH01000291.1 GCA_005888695.1 Candidatus Bathyarchaeota archaeon | reverse complement strand
GGTAGAAGACGTACCGTGTGAGTTGGGACATCGTCCTTTAACGCGCGAAGGTCTCTCCGTAGAATCCAAGATCTTCGCCCTTTCAAGAGGACTTATGCCAGCTCGTTTTCGAGAAATTGAAACGTTTGTCGTGCATCGGGAAGAGTATTGCTGGACCACCAAGCATACTCTTCGGGACTGGCTGGTCCGACAGAGCGGAGGAATCGACGCGCCAGCTCAAGCCGTGCATCTTCTGGATCAATTGTGGGAGGGTCGACGGTCCACCATTTTGTCCTGCTTCCGTCCCATTCGATCCTCAGCGTACCACTGGCCGATGCCTCCCGCAAACCATGAAAGTAGTCTTGTGTCGATCCGTCTTTCTGGAGACGGAATGCTTGCTTGGCCTTATTTGCCCCAGTATTGATCTTTGCTCGGAGAACCTTGTCCCTGGGCAGAAAACCAATTGTGAACATGCCCACCTCGTCTTTAGGCACGACGTAGACGGCGCCTCTTGGTCCCCAGACTTGGACGAACCGTGGATCCTTCCAGGCAGAGGATGGGACATTCTGGACCCGGGCATGGAGCGCGAGGACCGCTGATCTAGGGCTGCTGTCTTGGAGGCCTGCGAAGGCGGCTTCAGTCAGCCGTTCTAGTGGTAGGCGCTTGTCTAGATGGGTTGCTCGCTGTCGGAAGGCGAGTGCATGCTCCCGATCGATTGAAGGAGCAGTCATGATGAGGTTTCCAAGCTCGGAGGATACGCGGGTCGATGTGGAAGTATTGGGAAAGTCTCTTTCACGTCTTGAATTTTGAGGTGCTACCCACCCCTATTTTTACAACTTTATTTTCTACTGCGCCTCATTTTAGAAGAGAACTGCTCTAACTCGTTCAAAATGCGAGAATAGCATTTTGCGGAAACGGGTTTATTCATTTAAACATAGCGGAATTTTACGAGGACAACATCGGGGGCCAGAAAAGGCGAGCTCCGATTGGTGATCAGGCTTTAAAATGAGCAATTTCTGGGGCCGGTCCTGGAAATGCGTCAATTTTCTAAAAGAGAGGCTGTTTAATAATTCATTGTAAGGAGTCCGTCTGGCTTGGCGAGGCTTTCGAGGTGACAGAGACGATTTGAGCCGCACGAATATTGGACCTGAAACACCCACGCTCGTCGAGCGCCTTGTCATGCTATTGCACCTGCCATACGCGGTGGGATGCCTACTCATTGTTGTGCTGGCGTTTCTCGTCTCACTTACTCAAATTAGCCTCGCGAGCCTCTTGTTGCCCTCAGGGCTCCTCGCCGCGATTGTCGGTGGCATGTTCGAGCTATACCTTCTGTACACGCCGCGATACATGCGAAGAAAAGTGCGAACGACCGAGCTTTCCATAATGGAGCTGCTGCCAGAAGGGGAGCAACAGTTTCACAAGCTCTTCGGAAGGATCTCTGCAACGAGACCCCAGCTGTTGTTATTCGTTTCGTTCGCTCTAATCTTCGCTTTCTCCGCGCCTAACCCGCTCGAAATCACGGCCGCTGGCGTTGTCTTTCTGATCATTATATGCCTGGGGACGGCGTCGCTTCTCTGGGCCTATTTCAGTATACTATGGGGAATTCACAAGCTGGGAGCTGCCCCCTTGAATCTGCGTCCCTACTATACAGATCCACTCCTGGGACTTAGACCTGTAGGCTCCCTTGCGCTCTCACTGGCCGCAGTTTTCTTGGGAGCGGTCTCCTTGGCGTTATTGTCGTCTATCACTTATCCAGGAACCGGATTGATCGGATATGTCGCATTGGGAGGCCTGGTTCTTCTCGGTTTGTCGTTCTTCTTCCTCCCACTGATGAGATTACATCGTCGAATGCTTCTCCAAAAGAGACTTGAAAGAGGCAAGATCGGAGAGAAACTGGCCGGGATATTTCAGGAACGCAGTGACGGAGCCCGGCCGTTCCAACTAGACGAGATGTTCAGGCTGGATATGATGGAACGGAGAATTTCAACCATCGGACCATGGCCTTTTGATCTACAGATCCTTGGCAGGTTACTCGTTATTTCATTATCGGTATCAACGGTCCTGCTGGCACGCATAATCGCGTTCTATCTCAAGATCGTTATTCCCCTAGGATAAGCATTCGAACACTTCGTCCCGTCAGACACACAAAGGGGAAGCAGTTGAACCAGTCAAAAGGATGGGTATCAGAAGCGAGAAATCGTGGACAAGGATACGGCTCGATTAAAGATGAACGATGAAGCGCATCTCGAGCCGTAGGCGCCCTCAAGGAAAGGCTGAAAGTAACAATGGATCGGGATTGGAATCGATACTAAAGGAAACTCCCAAGTTGATTCTTGCCCGACGTATTAGCAAGGCATTGAGCCAGGTTAGCAAAGGCTCACCGCTTACTGTGGCTCAGGCCAAGGACGTTCTAGTATTCGTTCTGACATATCTCGAAACCCATCCTGAGGCGAATCTCCAAGAAGGTCTTCCAGAAGTAGTATCTGCCCAGGATTAGTAGTAGATCGGGTTAAGCGATTATCACGTCTTCTTTTGGGATGGTCAAAATATGAAACTCGTGTTTGTCGGGACAAAGACAGTGTAGACCGATGAGGTCGCTGCAGCCCTGAAGATACTTGTCAGGAGCTCGATGAGCAGTACCACCTAATGGCTTCTTGCAAGTCGGACAGTACAATCCAGTTTCCCACGTCATGCTGACACAGGCTTGAAGTCTGTTGCAAACATGACATGACATTGACTCAGAACCTGATGCAACGTCAGGTGTTCTGAACAATAATGACCAAAGCATTGCCCGCACACTAGAGCCAGGCAGGCAACCCTAGGACATCCAGAGTGCTGGCAGAACTTATTCTTGAGATCCATATTCTGAAATCGTGCCTT
>VBBH01000308.1 GCA_005888695.1 Candidatus Bathyarchaeota archaeon | reverse complement strand
CCGGATAAACCTTGAAGTGCCAACAGGAATAAGAAGCTCGGATCCGGCTGAGTCTTAGGGGCTGATGCGAATGTGGCGTGAGAGAAATGGTTGCTACGATTCTCTAGTCTTCTATGTCGGGGCATATCTCGTTGCCCTGCTTGTCGCTGTGCACAAATTTGAGCCTCAAGTGAAGGTTGGGTTGTTCCTAGATTACTTCTTTGATACTCACACTGTCTGATTATTCCTCCACACCAGTCGCAACGAACATCCTCAGTGGCTACGGTCACCTTCTATGGCTCTATGATATGGTGTGGAAGTCCCAACTGGTTCTCTTTGGATTGGGCCCTGAGCTGACTCCTCCTTTCTAGCGAAAGCTAGATGTTCAGGACTACGACAGCGAGTACGGAGACGACGAGGAGAACGATCAGGAATTTTTCAATGTCCTACGAGAACCCAGACTGTCCCTCGAGCGCCTAGTATCCACCCTCACGAAAGCGATTACGATGAAGATTATCGCTAGCGTTAGCAGGACTGCCATACATGCTTCTTGGGGTCAGGACTGGGCTTCATTTTTGGACCAGAACCTATGAAACACCAATAAAATGAGGTACGTAGCCAAGGGCAAGGTACTACCTTGACGTCGTCTCCTCTCACTTGGGTTGAGGGTACTCTCATTCCCAAATCGCTGGGTAAGGCAGTTGTATGTTAGGTGTCTAGAGGGCTTGAGCGACCAGAGGTCGCGTCTTCCGGGTGGGAGAAGATTCAGCTTCGATTATGAGCCTAAGGAAAAGACGAGGGTTTCTGCTGATGAGATCCTTGATAGTATGAACCGGAGTTTGCAGGTCGAGCAGATACTCGATTATGATCCGCAGGTGGAGTCGTATCTTGCAAAACATTCACGGGCTGAAGGTTCAGGTCGCGGCGCAGGCAGACTCGTCTTTGCAATCATGCTCCTGACTGGAGTCGTTGTGGCTTGGTTTTATGCTGGATTAGCAAGAGTCTTGGATGTCAAATTCTGGAGGTCCGGGTTCGGAATACTTGGATACGGGGTGCCAATGTGGCTCATCGCGGTAGGAACACTCATTGTCTTGTTGCTGGCAATAGCCGCAAGTCGCCGGGGAAGAACCGTCGAGATTACCAGATGAATGTCAACGACCGATTCGGTGTCAAGTTAGAGAAAACAGTAATTAGCATCGCTCTTCCTCGAATTCGTCGTGTCTCGGACAGGTTCATCAAACGGGGAAAGTCAGGGCATTCTTTCTCGAATTGTCACGTCGCCAACAATACTCTTTTCGATGATTCTTGTCATAGTATACGTGCTTCTCTCGTTCGTGGCTCAAGACTTTCTCAATCCTGTGTATAGTGCACCGCTGGTTTTTCAAGAATCGCTTGTGCAATGCAATCCATGTATCCTGATGCAGCCGGGATGGCCATGGATTCCTTGGACTATCGTGACCTCGATTTTTCTCCATGCGGGACCTTTGCACCTAGTATCGAACATATTCTTCCTTCTAATCTTCGGCTACGTTTTGGAGGAACAGCTCAATAATCGTGTAAAATGGATAGAGATCTTCTTCTTGACGGGAATCGGCGGGAACCTGTCATTTCTCGCCGCTTACGCGCTTGTTGGTCCAGATGCTGGAGTGTTCGGAGTTGGCGCTTCAGGGGCTGTTTATGGGATTCTTGGAGCTGCTGCGGGGCTGAAGATTGCGATCATCCTAATTCTTGTAGCCGGGCTGGACATCTTCGCGGGCGGAGGATTATTCGCGCACATTGGAGGCATGATCACAGGAATAATCATTCGAAGATTATGGATTACCGGGGGCCGAAGAGAAGACATCCCTCGAGTAACCGACTAAGAGGCACGAGTTGGAATCCCTCTCGGAAAGTCTCTTTCACGTCTTGAAACTCTACAATCTACCCCCCCTTTTTTCCAACTTTATTTTCTACTGCGCCTCATTTTGGGAGACATCTGCTCTAAATCGTTCAAAATGCGAGAATAGCATTTTGCGGAAATGGTATTATTCATTTAAACATAGCGGAAATTCATGAGGAGATCATCGGGGGCCAGAAAAAGTGTGCGTATTTTGGCAATCAGGGCTCAAAATGTGGGATTTTCGCCCCCAGGGCTGAGATCATGCTAAAAATTATTAGAAAGTCGATCAATGCGCGCTCTATAACACTGCATCTCGGAACCGTGACGAATGTAACGCAATCTTGACCCTCAACTGAAAAGTCATGCTATTTCTGACTTACAGTCCATCCTCAATGCGGCACAATGGTGGAACAGTTCCTCGCTAACGGGAAATTTCATGGGCGATCATCCCAGGACTCGCGGACACGTTAGAATGGATTTCGAACCCTCGTGACGGCGGTTCGCTACCTGTCAATCTAGCTAAAACAGGCACGACCTTTCGCGTGACAAGCTATGGACAGTTGAATCGGAGTCTAAGTGTCAAATGGATAGAGCCAGAGTACACGCCATGGGGTCCATTTCCACCGCTTTGTTATCCAAAAACATGTCTAGATACTGTATACCAAGATCTGTGTTGGTTTCAATGATGAAAGAGTTTTGAGAGTTGCTGTGGAGCTTCCTGATGGTCGGAACAGAAAGGGAGGGGCCCGGAGGAATATGACTAGAACGATCCAAGCATATGGTCCGAGTATAACTGCAACACACTATAGCGACCCATGCGAAGAATTGACTAGATTTGAACTATCCCACTTCGGCTCTTTATCAGCTGAGAACAGCAGGAATTCGAAACGCGATTCAAGAAGTATTACGGAGGCTCT
>VBBH01000124.1 GCA_005888695.1 Candidatus Bathyarchaeota archaeon | reverse complement strand
AAATGCCCGGCCAAGGCCAGACAAGACCTGGAGTGCTCGGCCCTGTTGGGGTACCTCGGCAATTTAGGCCGGAGCCAGGGCCTTCGCAACTACCGCCCTCCCAAAACGCGCCGAGACCAATGGCTCCAAACCAATGGACACCCTCACAGGGTGCAGGTCCATCCGGAGAACGCCCGACACTATCCTCACGACCACAATCACCCGACTCGCAACAAGTACGGCGTGAACCGCTGTCACAGAGACTCCCCGAAGAGACTACTGCATCAGAAACTGGTCAATCTTCAACAGAACCCGCGACAGGAGCCGGTGGCTCCGACATGGACTGGGATACGGCGCTGGATACTATATTGAAAACGCTTAGGAGAGACAGGATAAGAGATGAGCAGTAAGAGTATACCCTCTCTAAGGCTGACCACCCGCCAGGCAAAATGGTTACAACAAGCCTTAGACTCCACCCAATCAAGGGCCTCACAAGCGACCCGTAATTTCAGAGAAAGTCCCGGGGCTGTAAGAAAGCATTGAGAAAGCTGCTTGTCAAACTCGTCGCCCTGGAAACCGCAATTCTTGGTTGGTTGACTTACTGGCTCTTCCTCATCTACGCGAACAATCCGACCGTCAACGAGGGTCTCTTGAACGAGCTGAGCAGGTTTCCACAAGTATCCTATACGACAATCGATATCTCGATAATAGTCATAATAGCCGTCTTCGCGATCGCAGTCGCTCTCAAGTTCGATCGAGGCCTAAGACCAGGAATGAAACTGGAGCGGGCGCTACAAATGCTTGAGAGCTTGATGAAGAGAAACTTATTCCTAGAGGCCCAGATTGCTGAGATAAGGGTCGACAACCCCGCGACAGGTATGATTACGCAGACGACAGTCATCACTCCCCCACAGTTGCCGGCCTCAACCGGCACAGCAAACAACGACCTATTACGGCATAGCTCATGGGAGAAGGCATTCCGCATACCAATCGAAGCTGGGCCTCAAACCAACACCACCTCTCCAGCTCCAGTAACAACGCAACGAAGCAGACCAGCAGTTGAGCAGCCGCTACAAACGGAGATCCGAACACTCCCAGTCCAATCGACTTCATTTGATAGAAGGGAAGACAGACCGTTACCAAGGTCTTCCCCCCAGTTCGAAGCTCAGAAGTGGGAGGACAGCCCTAGAAAGACTTTGGAAACTAGGGGAATAATATCCACCTCCATACAACCATTGAGGAGACCTGTCATCCCTATGGCTGCACCGACGACCCTGTCTTCCGGTGGACGTCCACCATACATTCCGATGCCAGCACCGAAAACCCCTCCTGTTAGCGTAATAACAGGAGCAGTAGTGCAACCTCCAACGACTCAACAAGTCAATCTCAAGCCTTTGACACCTCAACAAAATGCACCGAAACTAGGTGTTCCAGCACAAGCCAGGCCGACAAGCAAATTCACACCTCCTCAGGCCCAAAGTACTGGGCGATTTATTGTCCCCTCAAAACCGAACACTCCAAGTCCATCAATAGGCCAATTGTTCCAGCTTCCCAGACCCCCAGCTCCACTTGCGGCCCAACAAACCACTCAGAAACCCGCAACCCTCGCGCCGACGCCGGCGAATCCCAAAGCCAGTAACAAACGAGTGGCGAAGGATGAGGAGGAGGACCAAGATGGCAATCTCAAAGTAGAAGATAATGACGATGAGGATGAGAAGGCGGGGGAGAGACTTGAATCTTCGGACGACGGAGAAGATGAGGCATCTCTCGATGAAGACTCTGAGTAAAGCGTCGAGCCCCCTTTGGAATCTTGCCGTCCACGCTATATACCAACTCCATCTTCAACCACACCGAGCAGATTTTGAGGGCCGTTGTAAAGCTCGGTGGCGCTCTATTCGGGCGGGATCCTGACCCCTCGACCATCAAACATATGGCTAGCGCACTGACCCGATTCGTGGACGAGAACAATCAGCTCGTATTGGTGGCGGGCGGTGGAGAGAACGCACGTACGTACATCAACGCCGCAAGAAAACTTGGAGCTGAAGAGTCTACCTGTGACCTCTTGGGTATCCAGATAACCCGGGCCAACGCGGAACTCCTACGCGTTGCCTTCGAAGGAGAAACGGCCGCCGTGAGCGCAAGAAGCCTGACCCGACTCCCAGAGCTAGTTAGAGCGAACGGAGTCGTCGTAATGGGTGGGCTCCAACCAGGTCAATCCACAAATGCCGTAGCCACACTCGCGGCCGAAATAACGCGAGCAAAAATTCTAGTCAACGCCACTGATGTCGACGGAGTCTACACGGAGGACCCGAAAAAGAACCCAAGGGCCAAGCTTCTGAGAACAATACATGTTGGAAAACTTCTGGAATTGGCGATGGCGGGTAGAGTCTTCGCTGGACGCTACGAGCTTCTCGATCCCCTTGCAGTAAAGATCCTAGAAAGATCGAAGATACCTACAAGGTTTGTCTCACTCTCGAATCCAGAAAACATCCTTGACGCGATTAAGGGCAAGGACATGGGTACTCTCGTAGTGTATGACTAATCAATCTGTACGAAGGGTGGAATGCTGAGACTTCTCGACATTTTCCAATCGAAAGCACAGGTGCGATTAGTCGAGCATCTGCTACAGAACCGGCAGAAGGTGTTCAATCAGGCCGGACTTGCCAGAGTGTTGGACGTATCACCTTCCACAATAGCTAGAATTGCCGAATCCCTAGTCAAGAGTCGAATTATCCTGTTCGAACCCTACGGGAAGGGAATGAAGATTTTCGCTCTTAACGAGGAAAATCTGGCTACGAGGAACCTGATAGAATTCTATGAGAAAGTAAGGCACCTCTAACCGATAAATTTTCGGACAGTGACTTGAACTGCCCATAGAGATAAGAAGGAACCGGTAGAAATATTCGGCTGATAATTAGGATCATTTGATCGAGGTCAGGAGATTGCTAAGGGTCGGAATAGTTGGGAAGACTAACACCGGGAAGACCACATTCTTCAACGCATCTACATCCTCTACGGCTGAAGTGTCAAACTATCCTTTCACGACGAAGAAACCGAATCTTGGAACTGGACGCGTCCAGAGTCTCTGTGTTTGTCGAGAACTCGGATTGACCGATAAGCCCGTAAATTCATCATGCGTCGACGGCTGGCGATTCATTCCTGTAGACATCCTGGATCTTCCCGGCCTGATCAAAGGAGCATGGGCCGGAAGAGGCCTGGGTACACAATTTCTCAATGTTGTATCACGGGCAGATGCCTTACTACACGTCGTAGACGCATCGGGAAGTGTTGACGAGGAAGGAAAGATCACAAAGCCCGGGATGGGAAATCCGATCCTAGACGCATACGACATTGAAGAAGAACTGATACTATGGTTCAAAATAGCGGTCGATCGAGCCCTACAACGCGCAAAGAAGCACACGACCGGTAAAGACTCGTACGCAGATCCAATAGGAAGAGAACTTGTCGGGATTGGAGTGCTTCCTAGACATACACAACAGGCCCTCCAAACGGCAGGATTGGAATCCAAGCATCCCGCCGAATGGAAGGACGAAGACTCAAGAAAATTCGCGGAAAAAGTTCGAGAGATATCCAAACCAACAGTCATCATCGCGAACAAGATGGACCTGCCGTACGCAGAGCAGAATTTTGAAAGATTGCGGGATGAATTCAAGAATCAACTAGTGATACCAGTATGCAGCGAGGCAGAATTGGCTTTGAAACGTGCTGAGGAGAAGGGATTCATAGAGTACGTCCCCGGCGATGAATCGTTCAAAGTCAAGGAGGAGTCCAGAATTACAAAGGATCAAGCATGGGCCCTAGCCTATGTCCAACAGAGAGTAATGAATAAGCTAATGCGGACGGGTGTACAATTCGCGTTGAACAGTTGTGTCTTCAAACTCCTCGGGATGAACACGGTCTTCCCTGTAGAAGATCCCAAGAGCTTTTCTGACCGCAAGGGCAATGTCCTGCCAGACGCCTTCCTAGTTCCGTACGATTACACAGCTAGGGACTTAGCAAAGCAGATACATTCCGAATTGGGGACGAAGATGCTTTACGCAATGGATGTCAGAAACGGCCTTCGATTACCCTCGGAATATGTGTTGCATGATAGAGACATAATCTCGATTGTAGCTGCGATGAGAAGGCAGTAAACCAAGATTACAGTATTCCTTGCAGAATAAACCTAACAAACGTTAATAATGGCGGCCGGTCGAAAACGCAAAACGATCAGCTTCTAAACGTATGAGCATTTGGAGATTGGGTAGATAGTAGAGATGGGTATTGTCATTAGTCAATTGAGACAGGTTCCTGTCGACCAGCAGGAGCTGGAGATTGTAGAAAGGAAGGGCTTGGGGCATCCTGACCATATTTGTGACGCGGTGATGAACGAGGTATCCGTTGCGTTGTCCAAGGAATATATCAAGAGCTACGGGACGGTGCTCCATCATAATATCGACAAGGCACTCCTGGCTGCAGGAGAGGTCAGAAGAAAATTCACAGGCGGCGAGGTCGTACGCCCAATGCTCCTGGTATTCGGAGACCGTGCCACATTCGATGTGGACGGAAAACCCATTCCCGTAGAAGAGATCGCAGTTGATACGGCGAAGAAGTGGTTCAAGAAGAATCTTAGGTTCGTCGACCCGGACAGACACGTAAAGTACCAAGTCGAGCTTGCCCATGGATCTGAGGCATTAACAGACATTTTCAAACGGAAAGGACGCTATCTCGGTGCAAACGACACCTCCGCCGCGGTCGGGTACGCACCAATGACGGACACGGAAAAAATAGTTCTCCAAACAGAACGTTTCCTCAATAGTCCAAGCATCAAGAAGGAATACCCGGAGACAGGTGAAGACGTCAAGATAATGGCTTTCAGAGAAAAGGACCAGTTGGACCTCACGATAGCCCAGGCTTTTGTCGACCGATTCATCGAGAATGAGGATCAGTATTTCAAAAGAAAAGCGGAGATCACAGAGGAAGTCACAAGATTCGTCAAGTCAAGAACGAAGGCCAAGTCCGTGGATATATCCGTCAACACTCTCGACAAGAGAGGAAGGGGCATGGGAGGAATGTACCTTACAGTTCTGGGAACATCGGCGGATGACGGCGATGGCGGACAAGTTGGAAGAGGCAACAGGGTCAACGGACTAATCCCACTGAACCGGCCCACATGCTCCGAGGCTGCAGCAGGAAAGAACCCAGTAAGCCATGTAGGAAAAATCTACAACTTACTCAGCTACGAAATAGCCGAGCACATCTACCAGAAGGTCTCAGGTCTGCAGGAGGTCTATGTATGGCTCGTCAGCCAGATTGGCCGACCAATAAACAATCCCAAAGGAGTCGGAATTGAACTGGTACTTGAGAAAGGAGTAGACGTCAAGACTGTCTCAAAGCCAATCAACGACATTGTGAAAGCCGAGCTCAACAACATAGACGACTTTTCAAAGCGGCTCACGCAAGGAAAGATGGCCATCTGCTAACACCCCCAAGCCAATGAGCACATCCCGGGAACCCTTTCCCGGAAAATACGCCATCACAGCAATATCCATTTCCTCAGTCCTACTCTACTTTCTAATCCTGGTGCTGGGCGTTGTACTGCTAGCCTTCAGCCCGCTCGGCAGAGTCATGATGAACACTTACTCGATACAGCACGTCGAATTCTTCTTCCTATTCTTCCGGATTCCGCTGACACTGAACATGTTCATACCAACCGTCTTGGCGCTGTCGGTGTATGTGGTTTGTTTTGCGGTTGCCTTCATCGAAAATGGCGGTTACGTAAATTCGCTCCGGCAACTAAAGATCAGGAGCAATCGAATCCCGAACTGGCTACTGATCATGCCTTTGGTCACCTCTACTCTCTTGCTCATAGTTTACTTCATTATCTGGGTCCAGGATATCTTTGCCATTCCGACTGGGAACGTGGGTATTTCACAACCATTCATCCTCTTCGCGGCGCTAACCACCTCGCCAATATCCCAAGAGTTGGGTTTCAGAATAACAACAATAGGATTGATCGTCGCCATTCGATCAGTCTTCTTCCGGCGAGTCCAGGGAAGTCGCGGTAGGCACCTAGCAGATTCGTTCTGGTCCCCAGACCTTGCAAAGACTGAGGCTGGACTTGACAGTGTCGCCTCTGTCGGGTTGAGGCGTGGCATCCACTGGTCGGAGTGGATAATGCTCGGGTTCACTTCAGTGGTCTTCGGATTTGCTCATATTACTACGGGTTCAACTTGGGAAATAGGGAAAGTTACCACAGCAGCTATCGCGGGATTCGTGATGGGCCTCGCCTTCCTCATATACGGCGCCCATGCTGCAATACTCATACATTGGTTCTTCAACTACTACACACAAGTATCCTCGATCGGGACGCTGGTTTTTGATCCATCAAGTCAAGGTTATCAGTTCTTAGTCGTCCTGAACAATCTCATTAGCATCTGGGCTGATCTGGTTGGCCTACTTGGATTCGTTCTCCTTTCGTGGCTTCTCTTATGGAGTAGGAAACCATCAGACGGATAACCAAATGCAAACAGCTCATCCTTATAAGAAACAGAATTAGGAACGCGCTGTAAGCAGGTTTAGGAGACTTGCATCACCGCCAAGTCATATAATCCCCGCGACTCTTTCTCGAACCCGACAACCACAGTCGGATGCATCAAAGTTGACAAAACCAGAAGCTTCTACGAACAAAGATCATCAATTTGCCATCTCAAAGGCTTACGATGCTCTTGTGGAAGAGCCGAGACTGCATGAGTTCTGGGAGAGAACCAGACTGTACAGCTTCGATGCCGATGACATTGACAAGCCAAGTTACAGTATCGATACTCCGCCACCGTATCCGAGCGGGGATTTCCATGTTGGAAATGCTCTCAATTGGTCATACTTTGATTTCGCCGCCAGATACCGCCGGATGAAGGGATTCAACGTCCACTTCCCACAAGGCTGGGACTGTCACGGACTCCCGACAGAAGTGAGGGCAGAGAAGACGCACAAGATCAGAAAGAACGATGTCCCGCCAGCCGAATTTGTAAGAATGTGCCGTGAACTAACCGAGGAGTACATCTCCAGGATGAAGCAGACGATTGTCCGGCTCGGTATATCCACCGACTGGAAACTGGAATACAGGACAATGGACCCATCCTATTACAAACTCACACAACTATCATTCATCAGACTCTACAACACCGGCCACCTATACCGGGGAGAGCATCCCGTGAATTGGTGCCCACGGTGCGAGACAGCAATAGCCGAGGCAGAAGTCGAGCACCAGGAACGACACAGCGTACTGTTTTACATGGTGTTCGGCCAGGACGACCGGAAACTTGAGGTGGCGTCAACAAGGCCAGAGCTACTCCCAGCCTGCGTCGCCATACTTGTCCACCCCGACGATCCAAGATTCAAACCAATAGTCGGAAAAAAGGCCACTGTTCCACTGTTCAACCAAGTAGTCCCGATACTAGAAGATCCAGATGTTGACTCTTCCTTCGGAACCGGAGCTGTCATGGTATGCACCTTCGGCGACAAGATGGACGTCAAATGGCAGAACAAATACAAACTTCCCCTCATCAGGGCCATCACAGAGAACGGAAGGCTGGCGGTAGAGGATCCACGCTTCAAAGGGCTTAGAACTGAAGAAGCGCGGAAGAGGATCGCCGAACTCTTGACGGGTCAGGGGAAGATAACCAAGACCGAGCCGCAAACACAAAGCGTAGGCGTATGTTGGCGATGCAAAACCCCAGTCGAAATAATCTCCCGACCTCAATGGTTCATGAAGACTAGGGATATGACGGAAGACGTTGTTGAGAAGGCTGCCAAGCTCAGGTGGGTCCCCGAATATGCGAGGACACGACTCAACGACTGGGCAAGGTCACTGGACTGGGACTGGGTAATATCAAGGCAGCGAATATTCGCTACCCCCATACCCGTATGGTACTGCAAGGACTGCGCACGCATCATACTTCCAGATGAAAACAAGCTGCCCGTAGATCCTAGACAGGATTCTCCCCCAATCAAGAAATGCCCCAAGTGCAGCAGCTCAAGCCTCACAGGCGATAATGATGTGCTCGACACATGGATGGACTCTTCCATAACCAGCGCCATCCACGCCGGTTGGCCAAGACAAGATGATTGGTTCACAAAGCTCTTTCCAGCAAGTCTTCAACCAAACGGACTCGACATAATCAGAACATGGGACTACTACCTTCTAGTGAGAAGCCTCGCAATGTTCGGAAAACCACCTTACGAGACGCTTTTGATCAACGGAATGGTCCGGGGGACTGACGGTCGAATGATGCACAAGTCCTACGGAAACTTTGTCGAAGCCGACGAAGCCATGAACAGATACGGTGCAGACCCATTAAGACAATGGGCCGCATCGGGTGGATCAACTGGATCCGACATTCCCTTCAGATGGACAGAACTAGATCATGGAAAGAAATTCCTCACAAAGCTCTGGAACATAGCTAGATTCGTCCTCACCAGCACACCAGTAATCCCTGAATCAAGAGAGATGGACGAACTTCTTCTCTTAGACAAATGGTTGCTCGGAGCGGTGCAAGACCTCGTAAAACAAACCACTGAGCACTTCGAAAACTTCGAATTCAACCTTGCACTCGAAGCAGTCCGCGATTTCACCTGGCACACCCTCGCTGACGACTATTTGGAAGCAGTAAAGTATCGGCTTGCCCCCGAGGCAAATATTGACGATAAGAAAAGCGCCCAGTTTTCATTATACGAGACACTAGTTACCATTTGCAAACTCCTTGCGCCGATCTGCCCACACATAACTGAGGCCATATACCAGCAGGTTCCGAAATCGAACACGATGGCTCAAAGTATTCACAAGTCCGAATGGCCCACAGCAGAGACGAGCCGATTTGACGAGTCTATTGCGAAACAAGGGAGAGCTTTGCTCGAGGTGATAGCTCTCTCCCGAAGGAAAAAGGCGGACAGTGGACTGTCTCTAAAGACTCCGATACGTGCCCTCGAGATATACACGAATCCCGAACAGCTTACAGTTCTGAGAGAGAACGAGGAGGTCATCCTCCGGACGTTGAAAGCCGAAAAACTCATCCTCGCCGAAGCACGAGATTTCCGTATCGAAATATTCACGTAAGTCGACGGGACAAAGTATACAACACAATGAGAGGAGAGATGCGAGGCGGAAAATTGCGTTCCAGATGCATGGTTGATGGTAAACTCTTAATACAAAACTGGGCACGCTTTACAGTTGCAAGGCGAGTTTGGACTAGTCGCGCGAAGTATGAGGATAGTATTTTACAGGAACATACACCTGTAGCAAGGTTTCTCGTACCCAGCCAGACAGGCTAAAGCTCGCTAGTGCAACCAAGGAAACAAAAGAAATGGAAGAAGGAGAATCAGAGGAAGGCGAAAAGGAAGAGGCAGAAGGCCAGGGAGAAGAGTCACAACCTGCCCGAGAAACCTTCCGGCAGGGATACGGAAGTGGCAGACGAAGAGCAAATCCAAGTACATCTTTCGGCGGAGGAGAGAGAAGGAGTAGTAGTGGGGGAGGATACGGCAGGAGAGAATATGGCTCCCGAGGAGACCGAGATCGAGGTCGAGATAGAGACCGAGACCGGGGACCAGTCCCAGTCGAGGAAGGACAAGAACTCACATTGACAATCGATGCTTTGGGAAGACGAGGAGACGGAATAGCACGCCTCAACAACTTCGTAATCTTCGTGCCGGGAGCACAAGCTGGCGACCAAGTAAAGGTCAGGATAACCACAGTGAGAGGCAGCTTCGCCACTGGCGAAATAGTCAGCTAAGCAAACAAAAGAGGTGAAAATATGAGAATTGGGGAACTAAAGCCCGGGATGAAAAGGGTAGATGTCAAAGGTAAGATTGTCGAGGTCGAAACACCACGCGACGTTCAGACAAAATTCGGTCCAGGCCAAGTCGCCACAGCAACACTACAAGACGACTCAGGAAGTGTTAAGGTGACACTCTGGAACGAAAACATAAGCAAGGTAAACGTCAACGACACTATTGCGATCGAGAATGG
>VBBH01000123.1 GCA_005888695.1 Candidatus Bathyarchaeota archaeon | reverse complement strand
AGCTCTAGGGCCTGATCCAATCGCTTTCGCAATCGAACCATAGGTTGTGACTTTCCCTGTGGGAATACTCTGGAGCACTTGGTATACGTTCTGCTGGAAGCTTGAGACGTTTCGGAAGTCTATCTCGATTTTT
The DNA here is from genome assembly GCA_005888695.1 of Candidatus Bathyarchaeota archaeon. The sequence continues at coordinate 10,339 of VBBH01000123.1, read as the reverse complement.
CGAGAGGGTTCTTTTCCATTGTAGACGCTGATCATTTCTTTGGCGAGCCAGTGATCCTTTTCGACTGGCTTAGTATTTCGGGACAAATGTGCAAAGTGTTTACCGAGCTTCTCTCGGTTATCCGAAAAAGCTGACGCCACCAATCTGTCCTCCTCATCGACGATAACTCCGAACCATTTGTCTTCATGTTGAGCAATGAACAATTTGTTATTCTCTTCCAAAACTGAATCTATACCTCAATGTGAGTCCAATTGTTCATCCCTTTAAAGATGAATACGAGGCCAGTTCCTGCCGATTGATATGATCGAGGTGGACGGTAGCTCCGGCGAAGGCGGCGGACAGATACTGCGAACGACCCTAGCTCTATCGGCCGTTCTCAGGAAAGATGTGAAGGTCGTAAACATTCGAATGGGCCGGCCGAAGCCTGGATTGATGGCACAGCACCTGACGGGTGTTCATGCTGCCGCGGTTCTGTGTGATGCTGAAACCACAGGGGAGGGGGTGGGATCCGAGGAGCTTGTGTTCAAGCCTGGAAGGATGCGAGCAGGAAAGTTCAGGTTTGATGTAGGCACCGCGGGAAGTGTGACCCTGGTTCTCCAAGCCTTGATGCCAATAATGGCATTCGCGCCTGGGAGAATCGAATTGGAGATTACGGGTGGGACAGATGTAAAGTGGAGTCCTCCAGTGGATTACTTGACGTTGATCGAGCTCCCTGTTCTTGAGGGGCTGGGTTATCGCGGACACCTGGAACTTCTGAGACGCGGACACTATCCGAAGGGTGGAGGATTGATACGTTTCATCAATGAACCCTCGCAAAGGCTAAGGCCGATAACCTCGGAGAATGCGGGCCGGATAACCCGGATTGAGGGAGTCAGCCATGCAGTCCGTTTGCCGCTGCATATTGCTCAGCGACAGGCTGAATCGGCTGTCCAGGTTCTTGTAGCAAATGGATACCCTCGTCCCGATATCCGACTCGAAACACCTGAGGATGGGATTCATCTAGGACCTGGCAGCGGGATCGTCTTGGCTGCAAGAACCGATCGCGAAGCATGTCTTGGTGCGGACAGTCTTGGGGATCGTGGCGTCTCTGGAGAGAGAGTTGGGAGCGATGCCGCGGAGAGGCTCGTCGAGGATCTTAAGACGGGTTGCTTTCTTGATCGGCATATGGCCGACATCATCATTCCCTATCTTGCATTGGCGGAAGGCAGGTCGGACGTCTCCATTGCACGCGTGACAAAGCATGTCCAAACCAATCTGAGAGTTGCTGAGTGGGTTGCCGGGGTGAAGTTCCAGCTCGAGGGGGAATTGGATCAGCCGGGACGGATTAGCTTGGATGGTCTAGGTATGCAGCTGGAGAGTCCGGACGCCGTTTCTCCCATAGAATAGTCCCCCCGTCCAGATCCCTGACTACTAGGATGCGATGAAAAGGTATCGATGTCTCACCGTCGGCCAGAGCGAAAGATCCCTTCGCAACTCCTGTGATTTCAGAGGCATTGATCGTGATCTGGTCATTCTCAGCTCCTCGGTGGATGTATACAACTTCGAATTTTGACGCCCTACCAGAAGCACGTAAGATCCATGACAGCAGTCTTCTCAGAGGATGCTCTGGCAAACACAGGTCAAAGTAATGGGCTTAGGCTTATAGGAAAGAGGATTACGGTCTCGTTCTCGGATGGTAAAGAGTTTGAGCGAAGAAGGCTTCATGCCTGGAGCTACAACAGTCGGGCTCGTATGTCGTGAAGGAGTCGTATTAGCCTCGGAACGCCGCTATTCATACGGTACCTTCGTCATGAGCAAAGCTGCAAAGAAGATCTTCAAAGTATCCGACACGGTTGGTTTCGCCTGTGCTGGTGTCATCGGAGACATGCAGGTGCTTGCTCGAGAAGCGACTGCTTACCTCAGCATATACCGCTTCGAGAGGGGACGCGAGGGATCAGTGAGAAACGCGGCCAAACTGATCGCCAGCCTATTGTCTAACAGACGGATGTTTCCCTATCTCGCTCAGACTATCATTGGAGGCACGGACAATGGCAAGCCAGGATTGTTCGTCCTAGATCCCATCGGCTCTGTCCTAGATGACAAGTTCGCCTCCGTCGGAACCGGCGCAGAAATCGCTACCGGCGTATTGGAGGCTGAATATCATGATGGTTTGAGCTTAGAGGAGGCCAAACCATTGATATTGAGAGCCATAAGATCGGCCCTTGCAAGAGACATCTCAAGCGGAGACGGGATCGACATGATGATCATAACACCAACCGGAATCAAAGAGGAATCTGCAAAGTTCACTCCGAGCTAAGCGAATCCAGAGCAAACTAAGTTATAGAGCACAACCCGGTAATCCGGGCTAGCCGAGTGCTGTACTCTTGCTGCTGAAACGAGACCTAGAATCCATTCAGAAAGAACTGTCCACATACGACCAAGTGCGGGAACAAGTTTTCACTATCTCAAGAACGGCAGTGAGGCTTGCAGGTACATCGATACTTGAAATTCACCGAGGCGACTTGAAAACAGCAGCCTCCACGATAAAGGAGGCTTGGAAAGTACTAGAGCACATTGAGGAAGTTACCAAGACACACACGGAATTGTTGACTTCTCCGAGCGTCACAGTGGCATATCAGGAGTTCGTCGAGGCCAGTTCTCTGTTTGAATTCGTAGAGAGAGGTAAGGTCCCAACTCTGAAGGAGACGGGAGCAAGTTATCGGAGTTACATATTGGGTCTGCTAGATGTGATCGGCGAGTTCCGACGCATGGCGTTGAACTCTCTCAGGAAAGGAGACGTCGCAAAAGCAGAGAAGCTACTCGACCTCATGGAAGGAGTTTACGAAGACCTACAGGGGCTTGAACACACGTCGATAATTCCAACGTTCAGGGTGAAGATGGATGTCGCACGGAAGATCATCGAGTCCACAAGGGGCGACGTAGTAACCGAGGTCCGGAGATACTCTTTGGAACAAGCATTGGAACGAGTGGGCAAGAGACTCACAACCAAATCTTCAACCCAAGATTAGTAATGAATCTTGAAGTCCTCTCATCTCTTGACATTGTATAAACTTGCAGAATTGGGAGCGAACGAGAAACACGTGCCTTACACCACTGAGGATGTGGCAAAGAATGTCGGAGTTTCGCAGCAAACCGCCTCGCGTCGACTAATCCAGATGCAACATGAAGGCCTTATCGAGCGAATGAAGGAAGGTAGAAACCAGACCATTCAGATAACGAGCGAAGGAGTCAGAGAATTGACAGGAATGTACAATGTGTTGAAGCGAGTTTTCGAGGCTCCGAAAACGGACTTACTCCTCAGAGGGGTCCTATTCACAGGTCTCGCCGAAGGCTCTTACTATGTGAGTAAGGAAGGATACCGGAAACAGTTCCGAGCGAAGTTGGGATTCGACCCTTTCCCGGGCACGTTGAACATCAGACTGAGCAAAGAGGATCTGTCGGAACGTCGACTATTGGAAGGCTATCCGTCTGTCTATATTGAGGGATTCCAGAATCAGAAACGAAGTTACGGACCCGCGAAATGTTACAAAGCAATCGTCGAGGAGAAGGTTCCCGCCGCGATAATATTACCGATCAGAGCACATTACGGGGAGGATGTCATCGAGATAATCTCGCCTGAGTCCTTGAGGAAACGGCTCAATCTGAAGGATGGTGATGTGGTTCGAGTTCGGACATTTCTCAATCCCAATTAGACGGTCCTCGTCAGACTCCTAGCAACTCTTTTCTTGACCGTCGTGCTACTATCGAGCCCTCTGGGGCCGTAACGTCGTATCTGTACAACCCGGATCGGGAGGTGTTCAGCCTTGATGATTTTCTTGACTGCTTCTTTGATATCTCCCTGGTCATGTCCGAAAGTTACGAAGTCGGGTTTGTATTCTCTGAGGACTCCTAGAAAGTCGAGATGTTCATGTCCGAGGACGGCTTGGTCCACGGGTTTGAGAGATGAGACGATCCGTCTTCTTTGCTCCTCCGGCAGTACCGGTGGCTTGCCCTTTCGCCGGATGACCGTTTGGTCTCGAGCAATCACCACCACAAGCTTCGCGTCGGGGCCTCCCGCTTTCTTGGACTGTTCAAGGAATCGCAGGTGTCCTAGATGAAGGATGTCGAAGACTCCGGTGGATAAGACGGTCTTCGAAGTTCTTGAACCCAAAAATGATTCGTCAACTTCCGAGTGACCCTTTACTTAAGAAGACTCTCACCACCTAGGCATCCTTTTCGAGAAATTCTGAATATGTCTTATATGGTCACCCGGAAAGCTCGAATACAAAATGTCTCAACCAGCAAAAAGATCAATGGGAACGGCCTTGATAGTAGCCGTCATTGCATTAATCCTAGGGATTTCTGCGATCGGTTACGCTGCTTACTTGCAAAGCCAGGTTGGTTCGGCGCAGTCAGCTGCATCTTCGATCCCTAAGATAAACCAGCCCGTGAAGACTTGGAACATAACGATGGAGTGGACGAATACGGTCAGCTCGGGGCAGGACAGGTTCAATCCGCAATTCCTCACCATAGCTCAAGGGGACACTGTGAGAATCACTTTTCTCAGCAACGACACTGCTGACGGTCATACGTTCACAATACAATTGCCGACTGGAATCTTCCAGTTGAATGACAGCCTGCCGGGACAGGAGAACTTTCTGACAAAGACAATATTCTCCGGCGCGGCTACCGGATGCCAGTCGAACGGAAGTCCGGTCAATTGCAATACAACGGGCGAGTGCGTCAATGGTACAGGCACAACAGTTGCATGCGACGCCCCTTCAGCCGCAGGAGCTAGGATCCAATCAACGGGGACTTTCACTGTCAAGGAGCCCGGGAGATACAGGTACTATTGCGTCTATCACGAGTCTCTTGGAATGCAAGGCTTCCTGATCGTGCTTCCAAACGCAGGCTTCACCGCGTAATCTGGCGCAACTCCCCTCTCTCCTTTTTTCTTATTTATCGACTAGGTCACTATGAGTTCCGCGACCATGAAATTATGAGCAGAACAGAAAACAACACAATAAATTACGAAACTACCAGGATCCTTCGCAATGAAGGATAATCGGTACATTTGGCCTGGTCCAAGAGCTGTCCCCCTATCGAAGTAATGATTGATCGCAAAACCATGAGCTTGGACCTTATCCACATTACAGACGATAATATTCACAGTGTCTCCCTTGTGGACGTGGACCTTGGGCCATGGATTAGATGGTGCCCCGTGAGTTGAACTTCCGTTGAACCCGCTACCATCCTGAATGACGAGGATAGAATCTTGCGACCTTTTGCAGGGTTCTGGTATGTTGACTGAGGATATGTTATACACCGGAAGAGCATGTGAATAGTACGCTGCGGAAACACTAGTAACCAACAGGGCCGACGCGATAATGCCCAAGGTTCTACAGGTCAGCATAGCCTTTCTGGACCCAAGTGTCGACAAGTGATTTTCGGACGAATGGACATAGTTCTTGAAAATTCTTTCAAAGCTTATTAACGGAATCGGTTCGAGCACGAGACCCGTTCTTGAGACTTTGAGCGTGGCCTTCGCGTCGGTTGCAGAGCCTGCCGCAACATACCAGTCACTGTTCAATCTCTATCTCATCTTCGCAATTGTAGCCGGAAGCATCACGATCGGTTCTCTCATTCTCTTCCCGATTCTTTACCGAAAAAGGGGTACTGCCGAGGAACCCGGGACAGAGAGGAAAGAGAGAGGAAACCTGAAGGTCATCGGATTAGTCGTCGTCCTGATGGTCGCAACACTCTCAACCACTGCGTACGCCAGCTTCAGCGTGAAGGATTTTTACCTGCGACACCCTGATTGTAAGACCGCGATCTGTGTTCAAGTAGAAGCCTTCCAGTGGGCTTGGAACTTCACCTATCCTAATGGGAAGAACGTTGTGGGTCTTCTCAGAGTTCCCCAAGACACTCCCATAGTTCTCAATGTTACCTCGAACGATGTATTCCATTCCTTCTCAATACAGAGTCTGAGGATAAAGACGGACGCAATTCGAGGACGCTATAACGTCATATGGTTCAACGTTCCCGGCACCTGCCCCTCTAATGGGAAATCAGGGTATTGCGAGTATCGGATTCAATGCTTCGAACTCTGTGGCCTTGGCCATGCCTTCATGACTGGGAGATTGATAGTCATGCCCCCTACAGATTTTTCAACTTACTACAATTCGAGTGGACCGTGACATGGTAAAGACTTGGATTAAACGGTGGCTTTACACAACAGATCATAAGGATGTCGGGATACTCTACTTCGTTACCTCATTCTACTTCGGATTCCTAGCAGCTTTGCTAGCATTGTTCATGAGGACGCAGCTGGCCGTTCCCAACAACAAGTTCCTAGGTGCTGCGGAGTATAACCAAGCAGTCACGATGCATGGATTATTGATGGTCTTCTGGTTCCTTTCCCCCTTAGGAATCGCCTTTGCTAACTATTTCATTCCACCTCAGATAGGAGCGAAAGATCTAGCATTCCCCAGACTGAACGCGCTAAGCTACTGGCTCTACGCATTCGGAGGACTTGTAACCTTCATCGGCTTCTTCTCGCCCGGTGGCGCGGCAAATGCTGGCTGGACAAACTATTCCCCTCTTACATCCATCCAGTTCAGTCCAAACGCTGGAGAAACGCTTGCCGCTGCCGGACTGATTATCGTTTCAGCATCGGTTACTGTCGGGACAATAAACATCCTGACAACGATTCTTTTCCACCGAGCACCGGGTATGACTTTCATGAAGATGCCCATGTTCACTTGGTTCATCTTTTTCACGATGCTGCAGATGTTGTGGTCTTTTCCATCATTGCTCGCCGGCTTGATAATGTTGGAATCGGACAGACTTCTCGGCACAATGTTCTTCACCTCAGTAGCAGGCGGTTCAATATTATGGGATAACGTGTTCTGGTTCTTTGGACATCCTGAGGTCTACGTGGTCCTTCTCCCGGCAATCGGTGCGGTAATGGAGATCTTCCAAGTATTCAGCAACAGAGCGCTCTACGCGAAGAAAGTCGCGGTCGGAGCTGGCTTCGCCATCGTAGCGATAAGCTTCATGATCTATGGACATCACATGTTCCTAACAGGCATCAACGTTACTGAGCAAGAAGTGTTCACGATAAACACGGAAACGGTCTCGATTCCGTTTGGGGCACTCATGGTAATTTTCATCGCAACAATGTACCGCTCTGCAGTGAAACTCGCAACACCTATGCTCTTTGGGCTGGGATCTCTTGCTATTTTCGTGATAGGAGGCCTTACTGGCGTGTTCAACTCATCCCTAGCCTTGGACATTGCCCAGAGAGGAACATTCTTCGTGGTAGGCCATTTCCATTACGTTATGGTCGGCGCTTCACTCTTCGGGCTGTTTGGAGCAACCTACTATTGGTGGCCGAAGATGACTGGCAAAATGCTCAGCGAATCCTTGGGAAAGTTGCACTTCACTGTTTCAATCATCGGTTTCAACCTGATATTCTTTCCAATGTTCTTCCTGATGGACATGCCACGACGAATCGTGACATACACTGCAGATACTGGCTGGGGCCCCCTTAACCTTCTAGCGAGCATCGGCGCGTACATCTTCATTTTCGGTCACATAATCTTCCTAGCAAACCTGTTACGAAGCTTCGCGCGCGGTCCACCAGCCGGACCTAACCCATGGAATGGAACTACGCTGGAGTGGACGAGTTGGAAAGGAGGAGGCCCCTCTCCAATAGGAGTCGCCGCTTCATCGATTGGCAGACCTCTTCTATCCTCTCTCTCAGCCGATCCACACAGCGTGAGATCTTCGCACGAGACCGTCGGATCAGAGATTGGTCATCAGCACTGGAGTAGTAGACCGATTGAGTTGTCCCTTGGGCTTGCGGTAGCACTTGCAGGCTTGGGTTTTGGTTTCCCGATTTTCGTCCTTGGCCTCGTGATTCTAGCCTGGGCGCTCGTAGGCTGGGTCTCTGACGATCTTCATGACAAGTTCATGGTTCCTGACGAACCTCCTGGCAACAGATGGCCGTTCCAGACGACCACGAAGTTGAAGCTGGGGATGTGGGCGTTTATCAGCTCTGAGTTTACCTTCTTCGGCGTGCTTCTTGGCAGCTATGCTTTCGTGAGATACAACTTCTCATACTGGCCGCCACCGGGCAGCATTCACAATATACCCATCGCCGGTGCTAACACGATCATACTCTTGACCAGCGGGTTGACCATGTTGCTTGCAGTTCAATCAATCAAGGCCGGCGCAATCAAACATGTGAGGGCACTACTCGGATCTACCCTATTGTTGGGAAGCGTGTTTATGATCATCAAAGGGAGCGAGTGGTACGATCTCCTCACTGGTAGTCCGCCGTTCACTCCCCAAACGGGATTGCCGGGGAGCACATTTTTCGTAATAACCGGCATACATGGCGCCCACGTGATAGCGGGACTGGTAGCCTTAGTCTATCTATTGGTCCGGACTAGAAATGGATGGACACCCGGGAAACGGGCGACCGTCGAACATTTCGGGCTGTACTGGGCTTTCGTCGACATGGTATGGGTATTCGTGTTTCCATTACTCTATCTGATATGAGTCGAGTATTATGGGATACAGAGTCACACCGTTGGCTGTCTGGGCATATGTCGTAATAGTCGCTATTGTACAAATTGTCTTGGTGAGTTATCAGGGTCTAAGTTCGTCACTCTTGAACCCGGTTATCATCGTTCTAGCTTTCAGCCAAGCCGCTATCATAGTGATGTTTGGACTTCAGATCTGGTATGAGAAACCGTTCGTTATCCTGGCCGTCGCATCGGCATTCTTCTCAGCTCTCGCAATCACTTTAGCTCTCGGGTCAATAGCACATTAGAGAAGACGGAGTGAAAAAGAATGAGTATTGAAGAATATGCACCCGATAGAAAAGTGCTAGGGGTCCTAATTGTGGTCGGCTTGATCCTCGCGGCTGGGATGTTGCTCGTTTTGCAACCTAGTGCCTTGGCCGCGTTGTCCGGTCAGGGAGGTCCGAAGAGTACGGAAGTAAACGTCAAGATACCGGACGGCGTGTCCTCAAGCCCGACCCTGAGTTTTCAACCTCGCAATTTGTCGGTGAAAGTTAGCCTAAACAACACGATCGTCTGGACGGACTCTGACACGGGAGGGCAAGCACATACAGCCACCACCACGTCTGGACCCTCAAAGTTTGATTCTGGACCGCTCAACGAGGGCGACCAATTCTCTGTCACGCTCACAGTCGCGGGAACATACAAGTACCACTGCATCTTCCACTCTTGGATGATCGGGACGATTTCGGTCAATCCATGATCTAAACCAGTCAGACGCCTCAACGCACACTTGTCTCCTCATCCAGCGATCAACTGAATCTACTCCCTTTCGAAACAAATTCACTTGTGTCTGAGACAAGCCACTTGATGGTTGTTTCTCACATGGCAACGGGGCAGCAAGTCTTTTCGAACTATCCGTCTGAGGACATGCTAGGCGGAACGTGTCCGTGAAGCGGCGCAGGATGGTTGTTCCCGGCGGCTTTCATTCTCGACCCGGGTTTAGGCGGACGATCAAGGTTCATGGACGTATTGCACCGAGAAGGTGTTCGAAATGTGGCAAAGTTACAGCTGACCCAAAGCATGGCCTATGTCCGAGTTGTCGGAAAAGCCTCGGGCGATGGGCCTGACTAGAATACCTAGACTTTGAGGCCCTGCTTAGGGTCACCCTTCGGTTGATAATTCAGCATGAGATTATCTTTCTGCGAGGATATCATCTGTTCTCCCCTTCTCCCTGTAACAGTTACTGGGGTAAAACCGCTGACCACTGCATTAGCCGTCGTGATATCGCCGCGTTCTGTACAGTACAATTGTAACTTGAAGAGGGGCTCTCCATGGGTGAAGACGCTTTTTGTCAATTCTGCATTTGTTATGATAACTTGACCATTACACTTCGGGCAAGTAAGGTGCTCTTGCCTAGCGATCTTTAGTCCGCAGTCGGGACACCAGACATCTTCATCTCGTCTGGCGGTAAAAACGGATTGCCAAACGCCGAGATGTTTGCGGTTATTACAGGTGCTCCACTCAGCGATCGTCATGCGTACCGGTTTGAAGGTCCACGGTGTCTCTTCCTTCCACCTAGCGAAGTGTTCCGCTTTCATCTCACATTCCTTGTGATAGAAAGTCCGTTTCCCATCTGCCGAAGTGAATGCAGAGACCTGCTCGTCCCGATGGATCTTCTCAGAACAACCAGCACACTCTTCCAACGACAGGCCACTAGTCACGATAAGGGCTGTCTTGGGATATCAGGCGATTGTTACTTGGAAAGGAAAGCACTCAAACGTCCACGATTCCTAGGAACTTGAGAGCATCCAATAGTCCCTCAGCGTACG
>VBBH01000307.1 GCA_005888695.1 Candidatus Bathyarchaeota archaeon | reverse complement strand
TCTTCTCGGTTATCAAGCCCGCACCAACGACAACCCCAGCGTCCGCCTCCAAAGAGGATGTTTCAAGGTCCAGAATAACAGGATTGTCAAGATGCATAGCAAACGATTCCGGTCGAAGCCTCTGGCTAAAGGATTTTGGATATGACCAAAGTTCCAGAGCGTAAAGGACATATCTCGTTGAGCACAGATGGCCTATTCGCTTCTGGCGGACGTCGCTCCCTTGGAACCCAGTAGATCCCCATCAATCATTGTCAAACTGGATCACGTTGAGAAATCCTACCGATTAGGAAAGACAACAGTCAACGCGCTTCGCGGAGTAAGCCTGACCCTTCGGGAGAGAGAGTTCGTAGTTGTCATGGGCCCGTCGGGCTCGGGCAAAACCACTCTGCTCAACATAATCGGAACACTGGACAGAGCTTCCTCAGGCCAGGTACTCCTCGAAGGAAGTGACACCGGCAAGATGAGAGACGATGAATTGACAAGGGTGAGACGGCATAAGATCGGGTTCATCTTCCAGTTCCACAACCTGATCCCAGTTCTCACAGCCCTCGAAAACGTGCAGCTTCCTCTGTTGACATCCGGAGTCAACACAAAACAGGCAGAAGAACGGGCCAAGAATCTCCTCGCTCGGATTGGACTTTCGAGTAGACTGAACCATCTTCCGGACGAACTCAGCGGTGGAGAGCAACAAAGGGTCGCGATCGCCAGAGCACTAGCGAATCATCCCAGAATACTTTTGGCTGACGAGCCGACCGGGGACCTGGACACGAAGACAGGGAATGAGGTTGTCCAGTTGATGTACGATATGGCGAAGCAAGAGAATGCAACAGTCATGGTCGTGACACATGACCCGGTCGTAGCGAAAAGGGCTGAACGTGTCTTCGAGATGCGGGACGGAATATTGACAGAGACGAGATCGTTGGACGCTTTACATCATGGGATTCGTGCCGTCGAGCAACTTCCACCCGAACCTGAGAAGACCTTGTTCCAGCCAAATTAATGAACCAATTGATAAGTGCCCTTCTTTGCTCTCTGCAAGACTCGCCTACAGGAATATCCCGCGACGCAAAGCCCGCACTATTCTCACGTGCGCCGCGATCATCCTGGGCGTTGCGCTCCTCGTCGGAATCAATATGGCAACGGCCAGTGCAATGAACGAATTCGCTGGCTACATCAACAGGTTTTGGGGAACCACGGATCTTGTTGTCAGATATGGGTCCTTAGCCCCGTTCCCTGATTTAGTCGTTAGCACAGTAAGAAGTCAGGGCGAGATTACGAATACGGCCGCCAGACTCGAGTGGCCTGGAATAGTTTCAAACTCTACCATCATCCAGCTTGTAGGCGTTGATACAAGTCACGACTTCGATTATTCTAACCTCAACGTAACAGGAGTCCGTTCACTTCAGCCTGGACAGGCAGTGATCACGGATTTTCTAGCCCAACGACTTGGTCTAACCATAGGCTCAAACTTCAATGTGACCGCGCTGAACGGTTCGGGTCAACGGCCCGCTTTCCAGCTCACTGTCGTTGGGCTGGACCATCCCTACCGCAGGCTCGCGCCAACGGCCTACCTCGGGCTTCAAGAAACCCAATCGAAGCTCGGCATGACCGGCCTTGTAACGCACGTGTATGCGACGATCAGCGACCCTTCCAGAGTGGTCACAGTACGCGACAGTTTGCAGTCAACATTAGGTCGCCTATTCGATGTTACTGCGCCCAAAGCTGACGCTATTGAGAGGATAAACGGGCAAATGGCCGGGTTCCAATTGGGACTAAACATAATGGTTCTGGTCGCTCTCGTCGTCTGCTCATTCATCGTATTCAACACCCTATTCATGACTGTAAGCGAACGAACCTACGAGATTGGAGTGTTAAGAGCCGTCGGCACCAGCAGGCCGCAGATCTTTCGTATATTCTTGGCCGAAGGAATTCTCCTTGGGTTAGTGGGCACTGTAGCAGGGGTCTTGGCAGGAGTTGGACTTTCACGATTCTTCGTGAGAGTCTTTGAGAACCTCGGCTTTCCGCAACTTCCTGAAGCAGTGCTGACCCCGGAACTAGCGATAACAGGAATTCTTGCGGGATTGGCCGCAGTATTGGCTGGAACAATCTATCCTGCCCTGAGAGCCAGTCGAGTTGACATAGTCCGTGCCATCCGACCCCTCCTTCAGGGTCCAGAGAGAAGGGGCCGCCACGCAATCACAGCTATCGTAGGTGGATTGATGCTAGGGATCGCTGTACTCCAAGCATTTCGCTTCTCACCGTTTCATATCCCGTACCTTGACATTGTGTTCATTCCCCTAAGCATAGTGATTCTCGGGGCCGTCATTTACTACAGACAAGGGGCCTTGGCGAAGCTAATCTTTTCACCAGTTTCACGAGCCGTCGCTCTCGTGGTCTCTAGAACGGGCAGGAGAAGACTAGTCCGCAGCACCATCTCCTTCGGCATGATCGCGATAACGCTGAGTTTCGTAATCATGATCGGAGGAATTCAGGGAGGAGTTCAGACGTCCTTAGAACAAGGTGTGAGAGAAGCTCTTGGTGCAGACATCATTCTGGTCGCAAACCAATCTCTACCAGTCAGCTTTGCTCAGACGCTGTCCAATCAGCCGAAGATTTCCGTGGCCACTCCCTTGTCGCCGAGCTTCCTGCCCGCGAGAGCCCTTGGTCCCCGTCAAGATGTCACAGTCGGCGTTCTCGGCGTTGATCCTTCCCAATTCCCTAGGATAATCGGTTACAACTTCCTTGGACCGAACTCGCCTGATGAAGCCTACCAACAACTTGCCTCCTCAAATGAAACTGTTCTGATGCCAGATAGTCTCGCCTCGAAACTCGGCGTCTCGACAGGGGACCATCTCACAATATTTAGCAATAGCACGACAACTTTCACTGTTGTCGGGATTTTCACAGGTCCTGTACTGCAATACATACGATTCGGTGAGAGCTACGCATCAGACTCGATAATTGTCAACCTCAATAGTCAAAGCAAGTATTTCGGTGGTAAATACGAATCTCCAATCTTCCTAA
>VBBH01000306.1 GCA_005888695.1 Candidatus Bathyarchaeota archaeon | reverse complement strand
TCACTGAACACGCGTTCGAGAGAGTCTAGAGAAACCAACTGGGGTACGCCTCCTCCTTCCTTCAAATGGGAGGTCTCGCCGTGCGCCCCGATACTGCTAGGCCAGCGTGTGGTGGACTCCCTCGACAAGTCTGGCGCTAAGATTCGGAGGGTACTCGTGGCCGAGGTTAGGTTCGACTATGAGTTTGCAGTCCGAACCGTTCTGAATGAGACTGTCGCAGTAGTTCTTGATTGTGGGAAGAAAACTGTCCTTTTCTCCCGACAATATCCAGCCCTTCAAACCACGTGCGCTATTAGCTTTCAGAAATGAGGCATATTCTCCAGCACGGCTAGGTGTAATTGTGGGCGCTGGACATATTCCAATGAAACCAAGACAGGAAGGCGATTTACTGAGGGCTAAGTAAATTGCCAAGGCCGCGCCCTGGGAAAATCCGGTTAGGATTACCTTCTGTTTGTGGATTGGGAAGTTGGAGCAGAGCTCGGAGAAAACATATGCCACATCCTTCTGGGATCTGCCGAGATCGTCCCAGCTGTACATGTCTCTCGCATATGGCTGGGATGATTGCAATACGGCGACTATAACATTGGCCGATAATGCCTGTTTCCAGAAACGCGAGTCGTCCACCGAGTTGAACGCTAGAGCCATCACTAATGGATACTGCTGCCCGGAAGAGTAAGCTTCGGGCGTGAACACATTGAAACTCGGACGGGCATGAGCGAACGCCCTGGCTCTGAGGCTTTCGCACTCCCCTAGAATGCTTTCGAACTACTCCCGACCCCGCAATGACTCGAAGGCAGGGTCTCTCAGAAGAGCCTGTTTAGATGTCCAGTATCCGGCAGCGAGCGATTCTCGAAGCATTTGGATCGATTTCTCCTGCTCACCCAACATACCGTATAGGGACGCGATCCACAATGCTGAACGACCTCTCCTATCCGGAAAATCATTCATCTTCTGAAGAGCGAGGTTCAGCGCGTCACGGTGTCTCTGTTCACGGTAGAGGCTCATGACGTTTCGTTGATATTCATAGAATTTGTCTACCACTGCCGTCGCCCATCCTTAGGCAACCTCTATTCACCTGAATTGGGGAAGAATTGTTCCCGGTCTCGCCTTGTATCCGGCGACGCCGACGCCGACTGCTATCATGGGACTAGCATGTTCCCCATGGGGTGAGAAAAACTCAGTCACGGCATCATCGTAGAAGGTAGACCCAGAAGCGCCTAGTCCCAGAGAATAGCTGGACAAGTAGAGCTTGCCGGCCCGTACTCCCGCCTCGAACTGTGCAGCCCGATAACCCCTATTTCCGAAGGACTCGGTGATATGGTTCAGGTCTGTGGTTAGAAAGAACATGACACTGACCTGACTGAATAGTGGTTGTCCGAGCGAGAGATAGCCGGATATGCTCCTGAACTTTCCAAGCTTCAACTGCTCCAACGACTCCGTCTCCTGATCGTAATAGTAAGATCCTGACGGCAGCCCATCAACATCATTAGCTATGAAGTAGAAATCGATCAAGGACTCATCCTCGGGAAGAAAATCGGACGGTACAGGGACCGACGATGCCTGTAGAACTGTCGACAATGCTTCGAACGATATCGGCTGTTGAGCAAACCTGCGACTCGAACCCCGTCGAAGAATCACCTCAGCTAAAGGAGTGGAAGGCTCTTCCTTCAAGGGATGTAATGGAACTACGGGACCAACAGGAATCAATCTTTCCAATCGAGGCTTGAAACCATGCCGCCATTTCTCAACCTCGCTTTGATTCACCAGTTCTCCAGCTTTGTGTGCATCCCAAATGATCGGATAATCTGCCTCTTCCTTTGAAAGGGGCTCAATGTTCAGATGAAGCGCCGGAATTTCTTTGTGCTCAGCTTGAGCACGTGGTCCCAGACCAGCTCCAACCACTGCAAGGCCAACACTCGCTTCCTTCAATTCCTCCAATCCCAACAATTTATCGACCATATTATCCACAAATCCTAGGGCCAACTTGCAAGTCAAGCCCTCACTTGCACAAGTGGCCAACAAGTTACCAGTAATAACGCCAGAGTCCCAGAACCAGTGACGATACGATCTAGCCTCATACTTCCAAGCATTCCTCCAAGCCAGTGAAGTCATAACAATCGTAAACGGCGAAGACACGCTAGTCTCGTCAGAGGCCAGAGCTAGATCAGATCTAAAATCTCCTTTGCGTAATTGGACCAACGAAAAGTCGATTGGATTGAAATGGTAGACTCCAGCCTTCAATCCTGGAATGTCGCCACTGACCAAGTACAGTTCGATAGGATAGAGAGCACCTGTGGCGGATGCTGCACGCATGTAGTAGGGTTCGTTGCCGAACTTCATCTTTCTGGTCAATCCTGCAGAGAAATACAGAATCTCCGCCAAGACCGCCAAGTCCGGCTTCTTCACCGTCTTCCTAGGAAGTTCGCCTCTGATCGCTTTCAAGGCCGGCTCTTGAGGATGAGGAAAGTCACGTGGTAGAGGGATCGATGGAAGATTCCTGTACACTTTGAAGGGTGATGGCTTATTCTCCCAGTCGAGATAGTGTCCGGATGTCCGGAGGCTGATCTCGGAGTGTTTTGTCGCCTCGTGGTACTCCATAGCAGTGTTAGGGCCATGGTGCATGGTCTCGGGCTTCTTCATTCTTACTCCTCTGAGAGATGGATCACTTGGACAGGTCGAAGGGATTCAATTTGTTCCTCCGGACTTCCGTAGGCCAGATGAGCACGAAACTCTACAATTCTCACTTCAGAAAGTACTGTACTGCCGAGGCCAGTATCGGCCATGGT
>VBBH01000305.1 GCA_005888695.1 Candidatus Bathyarchaeota archaeon | reverse complement strand
TTAATCCGAACAATCTTTCCGTCCTGATACCCGAGATTGTTCTAGACATCATTCTATTTGTCCTATCGATCTACGCGTTCCGTAGCTATCTTGTTCTCAGAAGTAGATATAGCCGACTCTGGACTTTGGCTGACAAGCTCGGCCGGTAGGGCCCCTTGCCATTATCACCTGAGACCAAGAAAGAGGCAGAAAAGAGACTGACGATTCTGAAACTGATCGAGCTATACACTGACAAGTGTCCCAAGAGTACGTTGCTAAACGGACCTTTTGGAGGAGACGACAAGGCTTTCGAGAGGCTTCTTGGTCCCAGTGGAGTATTGGTCCGTACGAGAATGGTCAATATTGCGCAGGATGACCGTGTGACTCATTTCTCGAGGACAGATGCTGGGAAGATATACCAGCAGGTCTTGGATATGCAGCTGAACTTTCTGGATCCCTATACTGGTGGAGAGGTCTGGAGCAAATAGATTGAATATTAGAATCCTGCTCGATCTTGTTCTTGATTGCTCTGACCTGTGAAATATAACTGGAATCCTAGGAGAACTGAGTACTACAGGGTCTGCTCGTCATATTGGCTGGGGCGATATAGCCAAGATGAATCAGCAAACACGTGCATACGCGAACACTGTCATGGTTTGGGGATCCATGATAGCTGTCAGTGCGACGATTGGCTGGGTTGTGGAATACATCCTATTCGGATGAAAAAAAGGATGAAGAAGAGGGTTGACATGCAAGGGTTTGGGGTCCTTGCAAACCTCTTCTCAACCCAGGCAATTCAAAATGGAAAACGTATGCCAAGCCCTACAGATGGTTATCATGGATGTTACTAGGAATTTGCTTAAGTTGCCAAGGCCTAGAAATGTTGTCCGAAACTGAGTGTTTCCGTCAAGGACTAAATCAGTATGGATTAGTTTCCGATCCAATCCTCTACTCGTTCTTTCTATAGCGTACGTCACTGTCTTACTGTTTGCATATGTTCGCTACGGCATTATCTTCCAACTGTCCTTGGGAATAATTTCTCTTGCTGTGTTGCCGGTAACATTGGTCTTGGGCCGGACCGGACGTTTCTTGCGAGAACTAAGTCCATTTCTCCTTATCCTCCTAGCCTACGAGGCGCTAGAAGGACTTGCGGGAACAGTCTGGGTCGCCCCTGTGGTCCAGATTGTCGGTCCCCGTGGAATGACGTCTCAAAGTTGGGTAACGATAATTCAAACTACATTCTACTCGCCGTTTCTGACCCAGCTAACTACATTGTTCTACAGCCTTCACTTCTTCCTAATCATAGTCTCTGCGGTGATCCTTTGGTACTCGAATAAATTCCTCTACAACGGCTACATGAGTTCGCTGGTCATCTGTTCCTATGTTTCATTGATCGTCTACGTCCTGTTTCCAACGGCTCCTCCATGGTACAACGGAGTAGCCACGAATCTTCTACACACTACAACAGTCTCAAATTCCCAAGGTCTCGTCCCGACGCTCATCCAGCTAGGGGAAATGATCGAGTCTGACAAGCTTGCCGCCTTTCCCAGTCTTCATGCAGCGTATGCTGTGTTGTTCTGCTACTTCACGGTGAAGGCCAAATGGATCTACGGGTTGGCAAGCGTCCCAATAATGATCGGAGTACTATTCTCCACAATTTATCTCGGGCAACACTATCTCGTCGACATTGTCGCCGGGGCCGGGGCCGCCATAGCCTCGACCTTCATTACTAAACGGTTGGTTGCCGTTAGTCTACATGGACGGAGTGATGGCTCGTTAGCTAGCTAACTCTCTGGTCTCGGACACGCGATGAGTATTGGGGAAGTTCCCGAATTTCTTCTTGGTCGCGTATTGAGCTTCCTACTCTGTTTTATCCCCCCAACATCGGGGCGGTGGTCCAGACCACCAGTTGGACGGTACTTACATCGAGGACTATGGGATATCTTTCTGAACATCTCTACAAGCGGCAAATAATCGGTTGAGTTTCCATTCTTCCCAAGATCTGAGTTTCGTCATAGGCGCTTTTCTCGGCGACGGGAGCTTTGTTGAGGACTCTGCGTATCATCATCATGTGAAACTAGCCGTCCGGGATCGTGAGTTTGCAGAGGCGTTCAACCTTTGCGTCGGGCGTGTTCTCAACAGGCAAGAGAACAAAATAACGGTCACACACGACCTTGGGAAAGTTTACTACGAATCAAAATATTCTTCTCAACCTCTAGGGTTTTACTTGAAGAGTGGCCTGGAGAACCTTCGGCCGGTCGTTGAGACCTATCCAAGGTCATTCCTGCGAGGACTGTTTTCAGCAGATGGATGCGCGAGCATTTCCACCCATAATGGGCTTACGCTCCGGATCTTATTGGGGAACTCGAACCCAGATCTTCTGCATTGCGCGGAGTCGATTCTTCAATCAAGATTCGATATTCATTCTAAGACACATCTCGCAAGGAAAAAGGGAGCAACTTGGGCGTTCGGCAAAAAGACCGTCATCCTCAGAAAAGACGCATATTTGCTTCGGATCGAACGGGTGAACGATGTTAGGGTTTTCGTCAGCGAGATTGGTTTCGTGATGCGCAGGAAGCAAGAGGTTGCCGAAAGAGCGATACAACTTCTCAAGGCTTTGGGTAGGTCTAAGGCCGCTGACGTCTGGAAGAGATACTACTCCACGAAAAAAGGCGCCAGATGGAGTTATTTGGCCCCTATTGAATGATTTATTTCCCTCGTTCGTTGAATCCTCTTCAGGGGCGGTGGTCCAGACCACCAAAGAGTGGGGACAGCATGGTCTAAAGGTGCTTATCCCG
>VBBH01000304.1 GCA_005888695.1 Candidatus Bathyarchaeota archaeon | reverse complement strand
AATTTTCTAAAAGAGCTTATTCCCGCTTGATCGGCCAGTAAACTACATAGTAGCAATGTCTCCGTTCTACAAGAATCATTGGTAATCGAGGTTACGAATGCATCTGAGTCTCTTTGTCTTCTGCTGCACCGTTCCTGTTGCAGAACGCTGCGTTCTATCCCGTAGCATTAAGGGTTTGAACTGGTTGTAAAGATAGTGAGGCATGACATAGATTGACCAGAGGCACACGATTGTTCAAGTTGCTCCTTTTCGTGGCTGTTTCATTGGTCGCTATTCTCATGGCGTGGTTGTCGGGCTTGACAGCGTCGCGCTACGATCGGGGAGGTTTTCCATTGCTCTGGAAGCAACTTGGGGCAGCCTGTCTCGCCCTAGGTTGCCCACCTGCTGCAATCAATTATGACTTGACAGCATTCGCTCTCGATGCACTCTTCTATGCAGCTATTGGATACGGTTTGCTTTTGATTCTGGTCAAGCTTGTCGGTGGAAAAATAGCTGGCTTTCTGCAAAAACCGATATGAGACTGGCGCTCCCTCAGAGCCATTACCGAGACATTCGAGTGCCGGTATAGATAGACCCGCACCTCGAGGTTGAGTAGCTGGGCGGGCTATCTTCTCGGTTGAGTCTGGTTTGTGCTCGCTGGTATCAAGCGAAATGGGCTGGACCCTTTTGCTGAAGGCGTGCCCATGAGCGGAGCATGACCGGTATCAGAAACGAGAAAGCTCTACGATTGATGCACGATTCCCGATAAGCAGTGAGGCCCATCTCCGGCCGTAGGCAGGCCCGCAGGAAGGCCGAAGGAGATAATGAAACGGCGCTAGAATCGATACTTAATGAAACTCCCAAGTTGATTCTTGCAAGACGAATCAGCAAGGCACTGAGCCAAGTCAGCAAGGGGTCACCACTTACCGTGGCTCAGGCCAAGGACGTTCTAGTATTCGTTCTAACCTATCTCGAAACCCATCCTAGCGCGAATCTCCAAGAAGGTCTTCCAGAAGTAGTATCTGCCCAGGATTAGGAGTAGATCGGGTTAAGCGATTATCACGTCTTCCTTTGGGATGCTCATGATGTGGAACTCGTGTTTGTCGGGACAAAGGCAGTGTAAACCGATGAGGTCGCTACAGCCCTGAAGATACTTGTCAGGTGCTCGATGAGCGGTACCAATCAATGGCTTCTTGCAAGTTGGACAGTGCAATCCGGTTTCCCACGTCATGCTGACACAGGCTTGTAGTCTGCCGCAAACACGATATGACAGTGACTTAGAACTTGATGCAACGTCAGGTGTTCTGAGCAATAGTGACCAAAGCATCGCCCGCACACTAGAGCCGGGCATGCGAATTCGGGACATCCAGAGTGCTGGCACAGTTTATTCTTGAGATCCATATTCTGAAATCATGGCTTACCTGGGTATTGGAGTAGAGAGCTCACTGGATGCATTGAGAGAGCTGACGGAAACTAATTCCGGCGAAGAGTCTCTCATTGAGGGCCTAGGTTATTGCCGAAGGCACGAGGACGCAAGCTCGCTTGACTTCATAGGAGGTCGAATTCAGACCTATCGCGGCTGCAACTCGTTCTTGAGTGTGCACTGGTGCGAATGCGAAATTGAAAGTGTTCTGTCTGTGGGAGAAAAATGATGGGGGGTGGGGCCAAACACAATTCACAGGGTACTTTTGAAAAACTCGGAAGTGGGGAGTAGATCCGTTCGTATCCTGTTTACCCTGTAGTCGCGTCCGACCGCTCGTTCTTCGATATCAACAAACTGTCTGCGTTTTCAACGGATCGAAGTAGCCGTGCCCATGGTTCCGTCTACATTTTGTGTATTGGGTCTAGGTAGCCGTCAGCGAAGTATGGCATTGTGGCGAATATGTCGTACATGGCATGGTTTCCGCCCGGAGCGAACTCGATGCTTGTGACCGGGGTCCAGCCGTTCGGTGTGAACAAGTAATCGCCAACCTTGATCATTGTTACTGGTAACCAGCCGATTGTTCCGTCGCTGGTCTTGACCCAGAGCGTTTGGTGTGGATTGGCATCGACTCTGAAGGGTGCGCCTGATGATGAGTGTGCCATGTGCAACGCTGCCGCCGCCCCCAGGAGGTGGAGGAGTCTGCACGGTTACTGTGAACGTGAATTGTTCGTCGTAGTTGGTGGGACCGTTGGCACCTGTGACTTTAGCTGTGATTTGATAGTTGCCGACTGGACAGCTTGAGCTGGCCCCGACAGGCAGGAATGGAAAGTCGTAGCCTCCCAATGGGCCGATGTTAAAGTATTTTGGATTCGGTGGGTAGACCGTCAGACAGCTATTGGGAACACTTACCGGAACTATTGTCGAGTTCGTCAACGGTATCCCGTATTCGGAAAAGATCTGGAGGTAGAGGCCTGAACTGCTTCCCTGATTGATTGTCGGATCATTGTACCAGTACGTGATGTTGTAGCCGTTGATTATGATCTGGAGTGCTAATGATCTGGTGATGTGACCGTCGCTGGCGGTGATGGTCAGAGATGTGGTTCCGGATCCTGATCCTGTTGACGATATCGGCCAGGTGGTGGAAAAACTTCCACCTGTGAAGACTGTGGCGTTACCATATTTGAGCTGGAGATTCGAGGAAGCGTCATATTGGGTCCAGAAGATTCCGAGCGTGTTGCCCGAGGTGTTGACTTGGCCAGTGTTGTGGAACGTGCCGATGAAAGTGTTTGCCGAGGCGCCGTTGGTTGTGTAGAGGACTGTCTTCCCGCTCCACGCTCCCGGGTCGCCCGAGTACTCCCAGATTTGGTTGCTCGAGTAGCTGTAGTAGAGAATGTACCATTTCGTATGCAATGGGTCGTAACTGGCGCTCCAGCGTGGGTCGACGCCTGTATCCGCGGTGAAGATCGTCTGGGGTGAGCACCAGGGGGAACATTTTCGGATGGCGAACTGTATCTTCTGGCTCGTGCGCTCCTGCCAGATCGCGTAGACGGTATTGTTTCCAGTGCTGAACCCGAACGCGGTCTGTTGAACGTACGTGTTACTGGGCGTTATCATCTCCTGGGTACCCCATGAGCCGTTACTCCAGATTTGTCCTTTCAGCCCGCCCCAGTAGGGCCAGTAGAGAATGTACATTTGCGCGTTGGGCAATGGCACAAATGAAAATCGCCAATCGTCAGGATTGTTAGTACTGGGGATCAACTGGGTCTCCTGCTGCCAGGTAGAATAGTCAACACCGTTTGAGTGAATGACGTACGGATAGCCATTGCCGCCGGAGGCAGTAATCCTGTTGTAGGCGACGAAGATCTGGCCCGTCGTGCTCACCCCCATCGACTGTGCAAACCAGAAGACGCCCGACGTCGCTGGCTTTACAGTGTACTCGGGCAGCCATCCAATCGTGCCATCTGAACGCAGCACACCAACCCCGAGCTTCAATGCTTTTCCGGACTGAGTGTCGGTGCCATCGTACCTAACATAGAAGACGTCTGTGCCATTGGTTACTATTGAGGGAGTGGACCCTGTGACAAATCCCGTATTGTAGCTCGTCCATGATGCTCCGTTGGTGCTGGTTGCGTAGTAGAGACAGTTCGTGGTCGTGCCGGAACAGGTGCCTTGATAGATGAAGAAGACCCAGTCTCTTCCTTGAGCGTAGAATCCCTGCCCATTCCACGGATAGAAGAACGACTGTTTCTGAACGTTGACGTTCGTGATCAGCCCTGGTGCAGAGTTACCGTCCGGTTTCGTGATGGAGAATATGTTCGGGACTGATGTGCTGAGGCAACAGTTGTTCGCGCCGAACGAACTAGTCTGAGATAGAATGCTCCCAGGATAATTGTTGTTGAGATAGTATGTGACGTTGTACTTGAGAGTGTATTGGCCCCCGATGCCAACACTGGTGCCTATCTGAGGGTAGATCGAGAAATCGGAGGCGTTTACGGTGAGAGCAGCGTATCTTGCCACGCCGAAAACACTATCGTATCCTGTTACCGATGTTGGGTATTGGTTAGCGTAACACGTCGGTCCCATTGTCAATGTCAGGCTAGTACTATCAGTAGCTCCAGACGACAGTGTGAGCGATGGTTTGCCGAAAGTCCAAGTGGAACATGCAGAGCTCGTCCAGCTCAACCGTGTAGGTTACTTGTATTGGGTGGTTCAGATTTGCATTCGTGCCGGTTATCGTGACCGTGTACGTCCCTATCGCGCCTGAGCAATAGAGCGTGGAAGTTCCAGTGCCAGAAACAGTTACGGATGGAGGACTAAACCCGCAATTCAATCCAGATGAAGGTAATGATACAGCTGCTAGACTGACTGTTCCCGAGAACCCGTTAACTGCTGTGATAGTTACGGTTGACGCTCCGGAGGTGCCGGCCAGGATTGTGATGCTGGTTGGACTCGCGGTTATGGTGAAGTCTTGAATATTGAAGTTTACAGTCGTGCTGTGAGATTCTGATCCGCTGGTACCAGTCACCGTTACTGGGAAGCTGGTTGCGGATGTCGACGGGCAGGATAATGTCGAGCTTCCCGAACCTGTGATGGAGCTGGGAGAAATGGAACAATTCGAATTGTTAGAAGTCAGACTTACCACTCCGTTGAAGCTGCCGATGGCGTTCACATTGATTGTTGACGTGGCGGGCGCACCGAGGTTTACGGTTACAGTTGTCGGGTTCGCAGACACTCCGAAGTTGGCCACATTCACCGTTATTGGCACAGTATGAACCGCGGATTGGATTGTTCCAGTGACGTAGACGGTGTAGGTTCCGAGCGGGACGAAACTCGCGGCTGAGACCGTCACGCTTGAACTGCCAGTGCCTCCACTCGATATTGGTACATTCTGAGGTGAAAGTGAAAAGGTAAAGCCTGGGGCGGGCTGGATGACATCGGCAACCTCGGCCCATTCTCCGGAGGCGCTTCCGAAGCAGACGCAGCTGGACGCCGGACCAGAAATGAGATACTCGGAACCGTCGTTTCCTGAGCTTCCGATATAGATGAATCCTGGTCCCGCTGGGATGGATTGCGATCCGTCGACCGCGTAGCCGATGACCATGCTGTTTGGAAGATTTGAGTTGATGAAGGCTTGTGGATTACCGGCGGATTGTATATTGGCCACGGGCGGTCCTTCAAACTGGAGGTTGGACCCTGAGACTCCGAACGTGACAAGCTCGAGGTTGTGGCTAGGGCAGCAACCAGTGGGATCTTGACTTGTCATGGTTATCGTGTCAGATGATAAAGGTCCCGGGGCGACAGCCCAAAACTCTTGTACGGAAATTTCTTGCCAAGGATATTGGTAGATTTGCTGCGTGAGTGTTCGAGAATTCCAGTTGAGACCGTAGCTGTCCGCAATGGAAAAGCCGTTTGTGAGTGTCGTTGGTGAGCTTGCGAAGACCATGATTAGATCTCCCGGGTTTCTTGTTGAGAGTACAGCAGAACACTGGTTGCTTGACGTGCTGTGACAGTATCCTGATCCGAAACCATCTACTGAAGGGGTCGCGTAAACGGATTGGCTGGTGGACAATGAGATGGTCCCGCTGAGCCCATTGAGGCTTGCAAGGTTGATGGTCGCAGTCCCACTGCCGCCAGGTTGAGCGTTTACAGTGGTGGGCGATGATGTGATTGTGAAGTCGGTGAAGGCTAGAGTTGCAGTGGCAGAATGAGTCAGTGTTCCACTTGTGCCGGTGATCGTGATCGTGTACGTTGCGGGGGAAGTCGATGTGCATGATAGCAATGCGGTCGCTGGAGTTGGAGGGACAGTAACGATTGTCGGGTTGACAGCATTGCAGGAAAGACCCGAAGGGAGTGATCCATAAGCTAGGTTCACGTTGCCCGAGAAGCCATACAGAGCAGCGATGGTGACTGTTGAGCTTCCTGACATTCCGTAGATTGTCGGGGATGTTGCCGAGATGGTGAAGTCTTGCACGACGTAAGGAGCTAGGGTGTAGGCGTAAATCGAGCCGCTTGTACCTGTAACGTTTAGAGTGTATAACCCGGCTGGCCCTGTGCACGAAATTGCGGACGTGCCTTGAGTAGTAGTCGATGTGAGTGTAACGGAGGCGGGATTGGGTGCAGAGCAAGTAATTCCTGAGGGACCCTGTCTGGTGATTGTGACAGTCCCTGTGAATCCGTAAAGGCTGGACACGGTAACTGTAAACGGTCCGGATTGGCCACCTGTCATGATTACAGGACGAGGAGACGTGGATAGTTTGATGGCTGGTGGCGGGTTGAGTACGGAGAGAGTTGTTGATTGGGTTCGACTGCCGCTGGTCCCTATCACTGTGACGGTTGCGGGGTCGGGGCTGGGAGTGCTGGTAACGGAAATCGTAAGGGTTGAAGTCCCAGAGCCTCCAGAAATCGAGTTTGTCGAGAAACCTGTTTGGATCCCTCCGGGGGCGCTTACAGATAGGGTGACTGTGCCGGTGAACCCATTGATTGGAGAGACAGTGATTGTTGTTGCGGCCGATGTGCCCGGAGGAATCGTGAGTGATGTGGGACTCGCGGTAATTTGGAAGTCCTGAACGTTGGCTGTTACTGTTGCTGATTCTGAAAATCCGCCGCCCGTGCCTGTCACTGAGATTGTGTACGCGTTGGCAGGTGTACTAGATGTACTGGTGATTGTCAGAACACGGTTGTCAGTAGATCCTGGGGTCAACGTTGAGGTGGTTGTAGGGTAGTTGTATGTGACCTGCAGTGGTAGCCAATCGAGATATGTAATCTCATGATGGTAGACACCACCCTCGTCACAGTACCATACCTGGGCGTTATTGATCGTGTCTGCTGTCCAGCTCGACAACAGGCTAGTTTGATCAACAGAGTCTGTTGTATCACTCGACCGATAGGGGAGGTTGTTGTAGGAGCTTGTTTTGCCTCCGGCGGACATAAAGTCCCAAACTGCGTATTGGTCTCCTGTCTCGTGATGTTTTGCGAGAATCTTGATATCGGTTATGGCTGCCCCACTTGGTGGAGATAGAGAGTAGCCGCCATAAACGGCGCAGACAGTCGTAGCTCCGCCTCCGTTTGCAGTATCAAACGAGGCGTAATTCCCATCTGATGCATAGGCGTATGAAGGATTAGAAGGACTCCAATAGGTGGCTACGACCACGCTCGGACTCAATTGTACAGTTGCAGTCGCGGTTACAGTGCTCAGCGTCACTGTTGGCGCGTTAGGTACTGTCGGAGTGACGGATGTTGAGAGA
>VBBH01000121.1 GCA_005888695.1 Candidatus Bathyarchaeota archaeon | reverse complement strand
AATTACGCGGGGATGAGTGGGAAGGTGGTTGGAAGCTTCTGTTCTTATCTCAAGTTTCAGAGACAAGTGGATCCGTCAAAATATCTCATAGGAATGATGAACGTCCCCCCGGATATTCCTGGCTGGGGAAGCTTGCCTTCGCAACTTGTCAAAGTCTCCGGTCGGGCTCCAAGGATCTTGTCCGATCAAATCAAAAGGGGAGAAAGGCCGGCACTGTCCAGAATACTGTCTCAGGCTTGCTTGACCGCTGGAGGTTTTGGTGATGGACACGCCGTCGCAGCCTCAGGCATATTCCCTGTAGGGCGAGAAGAGCTGTTTCTCAGTGAGATGGACCGTATGGCA
>VBBH01000122.1 GCA_005888695.1 Candidatus Bathyarchaeota archaeon | reverse complement strand
AAGACACAGTTGTTGCATCGAAGGGTGACACGATCACTCCGAAGATGGCCAGTGTTCTCTCGAAGCTCGGCATCAAGCCGATGGAGGCAGGGCTTACGCTGACAAGAGCATTTGACAATGGACTGATATTTGGCCCGGAGGATCTACGGTTCGATCTCACTGCGTATCGGAAGGACATTGCGCAAGGAATCACGAATGCCTTGGGCTTGTCGATAGAAACAGGCTACGTCACACCAGAATCAGCTCCGAGAATCATCGGTAAGGGATTCAGACAGGCGATGGCATTAGCGACCGAGGCAGGCTACGTTACAAAGGACACGATCGAATTCGTATTGAGACGAGCAGTTGCTAGCGCAACCGTCTTGGAGCGATTAATTCCCAAACAAGAAGCACCATCTTCCGGAAACCCTTAAAGGGAAGGGAGGACTTGAAAATCCAAAATCAACAGGTAACGATTCGAGAGGTAGAAAAATCATGGCAATGAAGTATGTCTACGGTGCACTGTTGCTCCACTCGGCCGAAAAACCGATAACAGAAGAGAATCTTGCGAAAGTAGTTACGGCCGCGGGAATCAAAGTGGAAGAAGTACAAGTCAAAGCACTAGTTGCAGCCCTCTCCGAGGTAAACATTAGTGACGCACTGAAGTCTGCGATGACTATGACCGCTGCTCCGGCAGTTGCCGCACCGGCTGGGCCTTCTGAGGGTAAGAAGGAAGAGAAGAAGGCGGCGGAAGACGACAAGAAGAAGGAAGAAGAAGCACTAGCAGGGCTCGGAGCCCTCTTCGGCTAGATCAAGATTGGAGGGACGCGAGATAGCTTCGCACATCCTTCTCCATGACCTGTCCTGCTAAAAATCAAGGGACACTTAGACTCAACTGCCACCGTTACTGTTTTCATTCGTCGATGAAACAACAGAGGATGCGCTAAATGTTTGAGATAGCACCCGACGAGTTCGCACTGAATTTCTTCAAGGAAGAAGGAATCACTAGGCAGCCGTGTCCGAGGTGTAAGAGTTGGTTCTGGGCGAAACCAGGACGAGAGACCTGTGGAGAAGTCCCTTGTTCGCCTTACACGTTTCTAGATAATTCACCGATGAAACGGAACTGCACCCTGCATGAGATGCGACAACTATTCCTAGAATACTTTGAAGAACGAGATCACACTATTATTCGACCATATCCAATCGTTGCCAGATGGAGGGACGACGTCTATCTAGTAGGCGCCTCCATTATGGACTTTCAACCCTACGTGATCGAAGGAACCGTTCCTCCACCAGCAAATCCATTGGTTGTCAGCCAACCTTCCGTACGATTCACCGACATCGAGAATGTGGGGCCAACCGCCGGTCGACACTTGACGATCTTCGAAATGGGAGGTGCACACGCGTTCAACTATCCAGACCACGAAGTGTACTGGAAAGAGGACTGTGTACGATATCATCACAAACTCCTGACCGAGGTTCTTGGCGTACCCTCGGAAATGATCAGCTACAAAGAACACTTCTGGTCAGGCGGAGGTAATGCCGGTCCGGATCTTGAAGGGATCGTCGCAGGCCTAGAGATTTCGACGCTTGTTTTCATGCGATACAAAGTCGAGAATGAGACCCTTGTTCCGATGAAGATACGAACAGTCGACACAGGGTACGGTATAGAGAGATGGACGTGGATGTCCCAAGGCTCGCCGACGGGATTCCATGCAATCTACGGCTCGCTACTAGACACACTCTTCAACTTAACCGGTGTTGAGGACAATACGGAACTGTCGAGAATGCTGAGTCTTGCGGCGGGAGCCAATGATGTCACAACGATGGCGGGGCGTGAAGCCTCGTACGGATGGATTACAGAGAAGACAGGGCTCGAAATCTCGAAGGTGCGGGAAAAAATCACTAGTCTTGAGGCGGTTTTTGCATTGGCGGATCATACGAAAACGGCGTCCTTCCTCTTGGCCGATGGAGTTGTCCCATCGAATATCGGAGGGGGCTACTTGGCACGACTAATAATCAGGAGAGCCGCGAGACTGGCTAGACAATTCGGGATCGAGAACAAACTGGAGGAGATCGTCGAGATGCAGGTAAAGCATTGGGGCACCACATTTCCCGCGGTCCGCGAGATGCGCGGAGAAATTCTGGACGCGTTACGTGTTGAGCTGCGAAAATATCAAGAAACGATCGCGAAAGGCTCCGAGATGGTCGTCCGACTCTCGAAGGAACTGTCGAGCATGGGCGAGCACAAGATTCCTTTGGGTCCGCTGATCCAGTTGTACGATTCCCATGGTTTGTCTCCAGAGATCGTGAAGGAAGTCGCGGAGAAGGCAGGCGTGGAAGTGGAAGTACCAGACAATTTTCTCACGCTCGTTGCGGAGCGACACCTAAAACCTGCCCAGAAGACAAAGGCAGAGAACGCGGACAAACTGGCCGGATTAGTGAAAGGGCTGATGCCTACGAGGACATTGTACTATGAAGACTCGTACCAAACCAGTTTCACAGCCAAGGCGATCGCGAAGGTAGGGGATAACGGTCTCGTCCTTGACCAGACATGCTTCTACCCCGAAGGCGGAGGACAACCCGCTGATCATGGCTCGATCAGGATCGGGGAAAGAACATTTCGTATTGTTGACGTCCAGAAATCGAACAGTGTAATAGTCCACTTCTTGGACGAACCCGTCCCGGAAGGGATCAAAGATCAGCCGGTGGAGGGATTGATCGATTGGGCGCGACGACAGAACCTCATGCGTCATCACACTGCTACCCACGTCCTCCTTGGGTCAGCTAGGAGAGTATTAGGAGAGCATGTGTGGCAGGCGGGAGCCCAAAAGGAAGTGGAGCACAGCCGACTGGACGTAACACATTACAGCGAGATTACGTCTAAGGAACGCGAAAAGATTGAGCAGACTGCCAACCAGGTCGTACTAAGGAATCTGCCTGTTCAAGCAACTTGGATGGCTCGTGAGAAGGCCGAAGCCAAGTATGGGTTTCGGCTGTACCAAGGCGGACCTGTTCCAGGGTCGAAGATCAGGGTTGTGACGATCGAGGGATGGGACGCAGAGGCTTGTGGGGGTACACACTGCAAGACGACTGGTGAATTAGGGGTGCTCCGGATCGAGAAAGTGGAAAGGTTACAGGATGGAATAGAACGCTTCACATTCACGGCAGGCGAACCCGCGTTGAAAAACATCCATCGCGACTCTTCACTGTTGTCAGAGACGAGTCAGATACTAGGTATTAGTCCAGACAACGTCCCTGACACGGTGAAGAAGCTGTTGAAGGAGAAGGAGGATCTAGAGCGGGAACTCAAGCGGTTCCGGGAGAAGCAGGCCGATTCGAGGATCAACCGGCTTGCGAAGAAGGCTGAATCTATTGGCACAGTAAGATTAGTCGTGGCGAAGATTCCGAAGAGGAAAGACACTGACTTGGTTGCTGTTGCCAACCAACTAAAAGAGTCCGATCCGAATATGGTGGTGGTCCTGTTCGAGGTCTCAAAGAGAGTACAAGTGGTGGCAGCGGCGGGCGAAGAAGCTGTGAAGGCAGGAGCAAACGCAGGACAGGTCGTCACCGAAGTAGGAAAGATCATCGGGGGCGGAGGGGGCGGAAGGCCCTTCTTCGCAACAGGTGGTGGAACACGAAAAGAAGATGTTGGGAAGGCACTCGATAGGGCTCGTGAAGTAGTCAGAAGTCAGGTAGAGTCGAGTGGCAGGGGCGAGGCCCAAAGCCAAAAGGTGGAACCAACACATGCAGACTAATGCAAAAAGCGCGAGAAGACAACGGGCTAGGGGAACTCTTGACTGGCGCAAACTAGAATCCAAGTGGCAGAAGAAATGGGCCGAGGCAAAGATATTCGAAACAGATCCTAAACCAGACCGTCCAAAATTCTTCGTCACAGTAGCATATCCCTACGTCAACAGTCCACAACACATAGGCCACGGACGAACATACACCATGGGCGATGTCGACGCGCGCTACCATCGCATGCGAGGATACAACACTCTGTTTCCAATCGCCTTCCATTATACCGGGACACCAATTGCGGCGATGAGCAAGCGCTTGAGCCTGGCTGACCCGGAAATAGTTGAGACATTCACAAGGATCTACCATGTTCCAAGCTCCAAGCTGGACGAGATGAAGGATCCATTGCGTTTAGCGCGTTACTTCCATGAAGAGATTAGGAAGGGGATGAAAGAGATCGGGTTTAGCTTCGATTGGCGTAGAGAGTTCTCGACTGTCGACCCGTTGTACAAGAGGTTCATACAGTGGCAGTTCCGAAGGCTTCGAGACAACGGCCGGATCACAAGGGGAACTCATCCGGTTGGGTGGTGCACGAACGACAATGGGCCAGTGGGTATGCACGACACTATGGGCGATGTTGAGCCGGAAATCGGAGAATTCTTTCTAGTCAAGTTCGAACAAGATGGGATAGTTTTCTCCACGGCAACACTCCGTCCCGAGACCGTCTTTGGAGTCACGAATCTCTGGATCAATCCGGACGCACAATATGTCCAGGCAGAAGTAGATGGGGAGAGGTGGATTGTCAGCAAGGATACCGTGCAGAAGCTCCAGTTGCAGAATAGAAAGGTCGCTGTCGAGAAGGAGTTGTCGACCAAAGACTTGCTGGGAAGCACAGTTTTCAACCCAGTCATTAGAAGAAAGATCCCAATCTTCCCCGGCGCTTTCGTGGATCCAAAGAATGGGACAGGAGTAGTAATGTCCGTCCCAGGCCACGCGCCTTACGATTACCAAGCCCTAGAGGATTTGAAATCACGAGCAGGGCCGACGGTCAATGCTGTACTTGGATGGGATGAGATCAAACCCGTCTCGATCATCCAGTTGGATGGTTACTCAGATATTCCGGCGGCCGATGCTGTCAAGAAATTCCACGTGCAGAGCCAGGAAGATCCCAAGCTTGAGCAAGCCACGAAGGAGATCTACTCGGCAGAGTATCATCGGGGCGTTATGAAACAGAATACAGGAGCTTACTCGGGCATGAATGTGGCCAAGGCACGTGACACCGTAGTCCAAGACTTCACTAGTCAGGGATTGATTACTAAGATGTATGAGATATTGAACAGACCGGTGATCTGCCGATGCGGCACAGAGGTCTTGGTAAAGATCCTGTCCGATCAATGGTTCTTAGACTATGGGGAGGCGGATTGGAAGAAGCTGGCTCACGAATGCTTGGACAACATGACACTACTCCCTGAAGACATCCGTCCCCAGTTCGAGTATGCAATCGATTGGTTGAAGGAGAAAGCATGCGCTCGACGTGTAGGACTCGGTACTCCATTGCCATGGGACCCTTCTTGGGTTATCGAGGCGTTGTCAGACTCGACCATCTACATGGCCTACTACATTTTGTCGAAGTACCTGTCAAGGGAATGGATGACGTTCAAGAAGTTCGAGAAAGCTCCTGAGAAGTTGATGGACGAGTTCTTCGACTATATCTTCCTAGGACGCGGAGATCCCGGAGAAGTCTCAACAATCACTGATATTCCCAAACGGGTAGTCGAAGGTATACGGAGAGAATTCGAATATTTCTATCCCGTGGACATGCGACACTCTGCCAAGGAATTGATCCCCAATCATTTCTCATTCTACATCTTCAACCATGTCGCACTCTTTCCAAGAAAGCATTGGCCTAAGGGAATAGCCGCGAATGGACACGTCCTGATGAACGGGCAGAAGATGTCGAAGTCTTTGCAGAATATCATACCATTGCGACAGGCAATCCAGACGTTCGGGGCTGATCCAGTCAGGATCGGGGTATTGGTTACGGCCGAGATGGGTCAGGACACCGATTTTAGCGAGCAGCTTGCCCGGTCGATAGAGGAACGATTGGTGAATCTGCTGGTCCAGGCGAAGAAGCTCGGAATATCGAGGGGCAAGAAGAAAAGTGGACGTCCGGTTTCGATTCTGGACAGGTGGATGCTTCACATGTTGAACGAGATGGTCAAACAAGCTACGAATGCGATGGACAGTCTGCGTGTCAGAGAAACGATTCAGAGAGTACTCTATCAAATGGATAATGACATTGCATGGTACCTGAAGCGCCTAGGACCATTGAAGCGTGGAATCAACTCGCGAGATCTAGTTCTTAGGAAGATTCTAGAGGTGAGGGCAAGAATACTCTCGCCCTTGTCACCGCACGTGGCTGAAGAGGCTTGGAGTCTTCTAGGTGGTAGGGGCTTCGTTTCTATCGCCCCTTGGCCAGAGCCGGACGACCGGTCGTTGTATCCCGAGGCCGAGATCTCTGAGAATTTTGTGAAGCAGGTATTGGAGGATACGATCGAGATCATGAAGGCGACCGGGATCAAGCCGAAGACAATAATGTACTATACTGCTCCCGACTGGAAGTGGAAAACATACTTGAGAGCGCTGGAGTTTGCGAACTCAGGGACTGACGCATCAAGAGTCGGCGATTTCATTAAGATGATAATGTCCGATCCAGAGATCAGGAGTGAAGGTAAGCTTGCCGCGGACTATGCTAACAAGTCGTTCCAGCAAGCCAGACAACTGAAGGAGTTGAGAAGTTCCAGGGTTAAGACAGGGAGTGTCGACGAAGCAGGAATCTTGGAAGATGCGAAAGAGTTCTTCCAGAGAGAGTTCAAGGCAAGTGTGAAGGTGCAGAAGAGCGGTACGAAGGAAATTGATGATCCCAAAAGCAAAGCGAAGACTGCGGAGCCCTATCGGCCGGCGATTTACATCAAAGAGTAATAGTTCAGGATTAGAGAATTCTTACGGCAGATTTGCACGCGGCACAGTACTGGTAGACGGCTACCAATTCATCCGGCCGTTGTAAGAGGCCTGTCTCGTCTCCATGAACGACTACCGTGCTCATCTCCTGCATGCATGACGTATGATGCATCTCTTCGATAGGTGTTACTTCAACAAGGGAGCCCGCCGGCTTCGACTTCTCTAGCTCGGTGACAAGTTCGTCGAGAGTCTTGACCTGGAACTCTTGGAATGGTGGATGAGCCATCCCATTGTTCATCTTAGAAGCCGGACCTTTCTTCTTAGGAGCTGCTTTCATCATCAACCCAGTTACTAATCCGGTTAGCTTGAGCCCTCGTCAATTGAACGGTATCAACTTGGACGAATCTTAAGCGTTGAGTTACTCCCCCATGTTACGAGAGGGTCTGAGAGGGCTTATTTCGCAGGAGAATCTGGGAGCGAAAACTCAGCCAGTTCCGGGCTAGCGGTAGGGGACCGGCTAGACATCGCGGTAGTGACGTTTGAACTTTCGAATCGCATGCTGCTTCTCGACAGTAAACCATTCATTCCCGCACTCTCCAGGGCATGTCTTCTCTCCCAAACGTACCATTTCTCCCTCAGAGTAGCTCTTCTGTCTCTTCTCTTCGAAGCTCCGCTTGAAGCTGGTCCCGCAACGTAGGCATTTGAGGTCGAGAACCATGCGGCTCAGAAGCGCGTCACTGTGGGCTGGCGGGCTCCTCGTGACATATTAAAACAGGCACGGGGTTGAGGTTCCAACTGGTTTTGCAGGCAGTAGAACCTCTCGAGTTGGAGGATGGGTTGAGAAACGAGCTGGCAAAAGTCTACGGTCCACGGTTAGACCATGTTATCGAAGCTTTGGGAAGCATGGGCTCCCGATTCTACTTTAGACTCAACACTCTGAGGGGGGATCCTGATACGATAATTCGCGAGCTTGCGTCGGAAGGTCTTCAGCAAGTAGAGATTCATGATATGATCGGCGACGCAGCCTCTCTTC
The DNA here is from genome assembly GCA_005888695.1 of Candidatus Bathyarchaeota archaeon. The sequence goes on along the minus strand of VBBH01000122.1, from coordinate 1,757 downwards.
CAGTCATACCGTCCGAGACAGCGCCTAGGGGATGGCCTCTGGAGGCAGACAGGTTTGCGGCAGAGGCGGTGCTGCACGGTGCGCATCTGTATGCTCCCGGGGTCAGAAGATGTGAGGGGTTGAAGGCTGGCGCTGAAACATCGATAGTGACCCATGATGGTCGGCACGCTGGAAATGGTGTAGCTCGACAGGGAGAACAGTCGATCCTCAAGTATAGGACCGGGCTCGCGGTGGAGGTGACCGAGAACCGGTACGGGATCCCAAGCCTGATGGACAAACCAGGTTATGAGAAAGGATTGTTCCATCCGCAATCGTTGCCCGCCATGGTAACCTGCCATGTCATGGATCCTCAACCAGGAGAGACTATTGTCGACTTGAACTGTGCCCCGGGTGGCAAGCTATCCTATCTTTGTCAATTATCAGAGAATCAGGCGAGGATCATCGGGTTCGATCGGAACACGACGAAGCTTGAGAAGACAGGGAAGCATCTTGAACGGCTCGGATGTTCAAACTATCAATTGATCAATCACGATTCTAGATATGCCCACGAGGACTTTACCTTCCGGGCGGACAAGGTGATGGTGGATCCGCCTTGCACTGGGCTTGGCGTTATTCCAAAATTGGGAGTTGATATGACTGAGGTGGATGTTCATAATCTATCAGACTATCAACGACAGTTTTTGACTGCTGCCAGTCACATCGTACGAGATGGTGGAGTAATCGTGTACAGTGTCTGTACCATAACATGGGAAGAGTGTGAAGGGATCCTGGATCATGCGATAGATCGGTTGGGCCTTGTACTGGACGAGGCTTGCCCGAAGGTTGGAGCGAATGGACTGGACGAGAGGAGTATGACTCAACGATTCGATCCTGATATTGACGGGACAGGCTATTTCATAGCGAGGTTTCTGAAACCCTAACCTCAAATCAGACAGCCTGCATGAGAAGCGCGATGATTTCAACAAGGCTTTCAGGTTCTTGGTGGAAACGAGGGTGAACTGATACTGAGTGGTGCGATGAATTCGCTGGATCGTTTCCTTTCACGTATGGAGAGGGCTCGAGATGATCTTCGACGGTCAGAACTAAGAGAGGCTGTTGTTCTGCATCATGACGAGGCCGATGGTCTTACCTCGGCTGCGCTTGCTAAGCTAGCGTTCGAACATCTCAGCATGACCACTCGGCTCATTTGCCTTGACAAGTTGTATCCAGAAGTCATTCGAGAAGTTGAGAAGGGTCCGAGACAAGTGATCGTTTGCGTCGACCTAGGCTCGGCGCACATCGGACGATTAACTCAGTACAACAATCCACAGAATATGATTGTCATTTTGGATCATCATGATACCGTTGAGTCTAATGATCCAATGGTCTACAACTTGAATCCGGAGCTGGATGGCTTTTCAGGCGAATCCGACGCATCCGCAGCAACGATTGCCTACTTCTTCGCTAAGTTTATCGATCCGCGACTGTCCAAATTTGCCCATCTCGCTACGGTCGGTGCATACGAGATTCCAGGGGAGTTGAGAGGATTGAACATGATTGCAGTTCGAGACGCTTTGGAGCAGGGGCTCGTGAAGGTCTCCCGGGACGATTACAAGATTGAGGTCGAGGGAATGCGCTACTCTAGAAGCAGACTATCCTCTGCTTTGAATGTCCTAGGGTCTGTTGGATATTATAGGGATGGGCCGACGATTGGCGTGGCGTCTTGCATCAATGGAATGACAGAAAGCACGTTTGAGTTTGCCAGGAAACTGGAAGAG
>VBBH01000120.1 GCA_005888695.1 Candidatus Bathyarchaeota archaeon | reverse complement strand
GTAGTCCCGCGACCACTATCGGCTTGACGTAGTAGCCCTTCGGCAGCTTCTCCTCAAGCTCCTTTTCGGCGACGACCTTTGCCCCTTCCTTCTTGGCTTGTTCAAGGGAATGCTGCCATGTACGGACAGATTTTTGGTTGATGACTGGACCGACGAAGACGCTTTTCTCCCTCGGATCGCCGACTTTTACCTGGTCAATCTCTTCTTTGAGGAACTTGACGAAATCATTCTTGACTCCGCGTTCAACATAGACCCTCGATGTCGCACTGCACTTCTGGCCACTGTATCCGAAAGCTGACCGGACTACTCCTTTCGCCGCCTTCGACAGATCCGCTTTACTCGTGATA
>VBBH01000290.1 GCA_005888695.1 Candidatus Bathyarchaeota archaeon | reverse complement strand
TGGAAATCTTTCCCTCAACGACGGTCATAACCTGCATGGTTTCAAGGGACGAAGCTGTTTGGCTAATAAGAAGGATGATTACGGGAATAGTTATCTTCAAATTCCCTAAAGGACTCTCAGCAGTGAGAATAGGATCCCTTGCTATGAAGGAGGGGTTCCTGGATAGGTCGGCTCAAGAGAGACCGGTTCGGATTGGCCAAGAAGAATCCTTCAAGTGCTCTACGTGTACTGGGCCTAATCGTTGTGCTGGTTCTCGTCGGGCTAATTATCTATAATGGCCTAGTACTATTGAGGAGTGATCAACAGTCAACTAGCGATCTTTCGAGTAGTCATAGTTTCGTCGTGTCTCTGGTAACCTCTGCTTGTTGGGAGGGCGTGATCGGAGGACCCTACTCTGGAGACAGGACCGTTCAGGGCTGTGGATCACGTTCCTGGCCTGTCACCGACAATACTGTGAGCGCTTCATTCCAGACAACCGATGGCTTAGGAAAGCTATCACTGATGATCATGAAAGATAGCCAGACTTGTCTTCAGAAGAACGACAGTATTGGATCGGTCAACGGGGCATGTTAAGAGATCAGCGACGCTGATAGTCCGCGATTATTCTGACGACTGTTGTGCTTTCTTGCTGACTCTCCATATGTCGAGTTTCGAAATTATTTTCCTTCGATTCATGGTGATCGAAAGGTTCACGGTAACAAAACTCTCATGGGGTTTTCCCGCTGAATAGTAGAGTTGAGCCGAGTTGCGGTTTCCAAGAGGTTCATCGTCGACATTGCCCGAGGAATTCAGAGAATCAGTGAGTCACTCGATAAGCATCTTCGGCGACGAAGCAGCCCTCCTCTTCGATTACCACGAACGACAAAACTATGGGGTCGACTCAAGCCGATTACCCACAGGCCTCGAAAAGTTTGATGACGCATTGAGAAGCCTGCTGGGAAACGGGTCCTTGGTGATCGTAAAGGAATGTTCCAAGAGGCTTCAAGAAGTCTTAGGCGTCACGATAGAGCCTTTGCCTGAAAGTTTGATGCAACTCTACAGAATAGTCTCTGAAGGCCGCAGACAAGAGAGAATCATCGCTTCGTAAGGAGACCGCTCATTAGGAGTCAAATGGGAGGAGTGGAGGAGGATGTGAGAGGCATTGTGATTCGGGCCTTCCCAAATTGGGTTAGGCCTAACTTAGCCTAGTCTTTCCCTTCTTTTCTTGAGAGTTTGAATTCAGTTGAATGATTCTATTGTTTCCGCGAGATGTCGAAATCGTTCTGTTATTGCATGCTTGGGAGATTTCAGTACAAGGATAGACTTGCTTAGCGAGCCGATTACTTCCTCGGCCCATGGGAACCATCCTGCGCTCTCGACAGCAAAGTGAGACGCCAAGGTCTTGGCAAATTTGACTACATCCGCCTCCTTCACTCTGGGCGGGATCATGTTCAAGATCAAATGGGCAGGCTTGCCAAGTGTGCTGGCAACTTCAACCATGACACTGGTCCCGAAAACGTCCTGCTGGTCGACCCTGGAGACGATAATTTGGTGGTCGCAAGCACCGATTGCGAGTAATGTGCTCGGTTCTATTCCAGGATGTGTATCGATCAGAATATGGTGTAGTCCCAAACGGTTGCCAAGTCGAGCAAGCGCGTCCGAGAAGTACTCTAGTTCGAACCCGCTCTTGATCGTTCTCATTATTTCAGATATTCTTACGCTTGCAGGTGCATAGTAGACTTCTCCACCGTTCTTCAATCCGAGCTTTTCGGTCATTCTGACTGATGCAGCCTCAATTGGAGCGACGCCGGCTAGGACATCGTTTATCGTGAATCTCAACTGTGTTGGGTCAATACCGAAGAAAGCGTGAAGTCCTGGGCCTTCAAGATCCATGTCCATCACTCCAACCCTTCGCCCCTTGAGTGCTAGGGCTACGGCGGCGTTCGCGGCGATCGTGCTCTTTCCTACTCCGCCCTTGAATGAGTGTATTGCTATTGTTCTAGCCATTCTCGTTCTTTTCCTGGGGTTTTCTCCTATCTTTCCATTCTGATGTCTTTCGTTCCAGCTGGGATTGGAGGGATTTGAAGAAGTCGTCACTCTTGACTTGGTCCGCCTGTTTCTTGACTGCTTGGACGTCTAGGGTGACTCCGCTGGAAGCGACTTTTCGCTTGACTAAGAGCAATGCGGCTGAGGCGAAGATGATTGCTACTAGCATGGGGAGTATCCACGAGTATGTGTCTAATACGGAAGCTGAGGGAATGTTTACTATGCCGAGGATTGACGCGGCCCCCGCGTTGCCGTAGGAGTCTGAGGCTGCGACTGTTATCGTCCAGGTTCCGGATGGGTCTTTTGGTCCTGGGTTGTAGCTTCCGATCCAGGCTCCGCGGGCTTGGTCATAGGTCAAGTCGAAGGGGTTTCCGATTGTTTGTCCTTTGTTGAAGATTGAAGCTCTAACGCTTCCTTGGTTGTAGGTTGCTCCGTCAGGGGTTGTGACGGTTGCGGTGATGACGATTGGTTCGCTGGAGGTGTAGCTAGTCTTGGACAGGGATGCGATGACGGCGAGTTGGGCTGGGAGAACGGTGAAGCTATTGGTTTTGATGGATGCTGGTCCAGTGTTTCCGTAGCTGTCGTCGATGGTGTTCGCGTCGAGGCCCGGGGAGATTGGTCCGGCTGACATGTCGAGGGGAAGCTTGTAGGATGCAGTGAATAGGCCTTGGACGGGGTCGTAGGATGCGGTGGAGAAGAATGATGTGCCGTCTGTGATGCGGACTAGTGCAGTTCCGGATTGAACTGGCAGGCCGCTTGCATAGGAGGCGTGGAATCTGAAGTCTACGGTGGCTGTCCTTACTGCGATCGTTGGAGTTATGGTTAAGCTGTCAATTGTTACTGTTGTCCGGTCTATGGTGAATGTTTGTGTGTCCTGAGGGTTCTTCT
>VBBH01000119.1 GCA_005888695.1 Candidatus Bathyarchaeota archaeon | reverse complement strand
TCCAGAATACCATTAGAGTCCCACCAGAGATTTAGATAGCTGGCTTAACAGCCTCCATCTTCCTCCGGTAGGCGAATAATTCGGACTTCTGGTGAAAGTAGTGAGGGGTTCGGTCAAGTGATCTTGTGCTGCTTGTTGAATATTGCATTCTCGCCTACGAGTTTTATCATCGCGGCTTCGACCTGCTTGCGAAGTTTGTCGTCTCTGACAACAATGAAGGCGAAACTGTCTACGATAGGTGATTTGAACCAAAAGAAGTCTTCGTATTGTCGAATCCTCGTCTTTAGGTCAGAGGTTTGGCCAACATATACGGGTCGTTTGAGAATATCATAGAATACATAGATTCCCGGCGTGCCGTTACCCACGTTCGCTTCCCAATCCTCTAATGGAAATGGACCAAAGTATTCACCAAGTCCACCCACTTCAGTCTCCTCCAAGATTTCAGTTTTGACCTCAGTGGGAAGCCCCCTCCCCAGCGCCTTCTCAACGGCCGAAATGGTTGCTTTCTGTGGACTCTGGGTCTTTCCGGTCTCAATGAACGAGATGGTTAGCTGGGAAATACCTGCCTTCTCCGCCAACTCGGCCTGCGTCAAATTATGTTTCGCCCTTTGTTCTCTCAACCACTCACCGAAATCACTCTCCGAAGCTTTAGCTTCCCGCTCTTCAAGAGTCTTGGAGTAGTTCAGAATCTTGTCGGCAAGTTTCGAGGAAGGTTCCGTCCGGCCTTTCTCTATCGCTGAAACCATAGCTTGGCTGATTCCCAATTGCTCTGCCATCTGGGATTGCGTAAGAGTAAGGTGTTGGCGAAGGTCGTAGAGTATCTTTGCGAGGTCAGGCCTGTCTTCAACCCCTTTTTCGATTGATGTATCCGACATCTTAGATTCGCCCTTGGCTGTAGTTTGTGGCGACCTTCTTACGGTATACCTCGCCACTTAAGTCACCCTACCGAAGTGATTCGACCTGCTTTTCCATTTCAACTGCATCAGCTCTGGCTGAACCGCTTTCCTTATGCTCCACATTGGCACCTACACAATGGTCTCTTTAATGGAGCCGGGGGTGGGAATTGAACCCACCTCAGTCATCCAATTCTTGTTGGATGTTTACTGCGGGTTGCCGCGAGCTGTCTTGTTATCTGCAGCCCGCCGCCTGAACCGTTCGGCCTTCGGTGGAAAAGCTTGACAAAAGCTAGTCCAACCCCGGCACTGCGTTCGTTGGCCCCCGGCAATTTCGACCGCTCCGCTATTGCCTTGTATAAGGCTTCCCGGAAATTGGGACCAGGAAGACTTCGACTCCACGGCTTTTCCGTTGGATTCTGCAGCGCTAACTGCCTTAACCCTTGCAAAGAATTCGAAGTGCGGGATGCATTCCAGAGTTCCTTCCAAACGCTTATTTGAAACATTGGCGAGAGCCCTTTCGCGATAGTTTTGTCACAAGTGAACGAGCTTTACACATGTCCAAACTGCGCTAACCCCATTGACAATTGTAGATGCGCGTGTCCCTACTGCGGAGAAACAGCTGGTTGCGACTGCGCGATCGGACATGGCAGAGCGACTGGAGGCTGAGAGCATGAGTCGATCAAACGCTAAGGTCAATGATGTCACCTGGATGACGGGTGGACCTCAGGGTAGTGGAGTTGATTCTTCGGCCAGCATCTTTGCAGGTGCATGCGTTTCAGGCGGGCTGTGGACCTTCGGTCTACGTGAATACTACTCCAGCATCAAGGGTCCCCACAGCTACTTCGAAGTGAGAGTCAATGATAACAGAATCATGTCGCATGTCAATGAGATAGATCTTCTTGCAACATTCGACGCTGAGACTCTGATCCGGCATGCGGAAGAGGTGAGCCCAGGTGGAGGAATAATCTACGATCCTACTTTTGCCAATGTAGACGTCGACCAGGTCGATACGATCGAGATTCCGGTCGCATTGAGGATCAAGACTAGGTTGGAGAAGCAGGGGCTGTCAGCAAACGTTCAAGGCCTTCTGGAAGAAGCGAAGCGTAGAGGCATTAACATTTACCCGATAGCCTACAGCGACCTCATTGCGAAAACCGCCGCCCAAATCGGAGAGCATCAGATCAGTAAAGTATCGAGAATCATCAATGTACTGGCAGTAGCTGCATCTCTAGCCCTCTTAGGACTCGACCTGAAATACCTCAACCTTTCAGTCGAGAGAACTTTCGCTTCCAAGAAGAAAATAGTGGACATGAACAAGATAGGCGCCAAACTCGCTTATGAAGCGGCTGGAGGTCTTATGAGACAGCCGTTTCCCTTGCAGTTGCGCCCGGTCCAAAACGAGCCTCGACTCTTGCTAATGGGTACAGAGGCTGTAGCTTTGGGAAAGATAGTTGGTGGATGCAGAGTACAAACTTACTACCCCATTACGCCGGCTGCAGACGAAAGCGAATTCATAGAATCGCTCGAAAACTTCGACCTGCTTGACGGAGGAGAAACCGCGAGCAAAGGGTCTGTCCTGGTAACACAAACCGAAGACGAGATCGCGGCTATTACAATGGCGACTGGAGCCGCGCTGGCAGGAGCGCGATCTGCAACATCAACCTCGGGCCCGGGATTCTCATTAATGGTCGAAGGACTGGGATGGGCGGGAATGAACGAGGTCCCGGTCGTGGTAACTCATTACCAACGAGGCGGTCCCGCGACCGGCTTGCCTACAAGACACGAGCAGGGGGACCTGAAGTTTGTCCTAAGCGCTGCACACGGTGAATTTCCGAGGATAGTCTTGTGCTCGGGCGATATGGAAGAGTGTTTCTACGATGCCATTCGCGTCCTGAACTATGCAGAGCGATTCCAGATGCCTGCAATCCATCTCGTCGACAAGTCCCTCGCCAACAACAGCACTACCATTCCGCCCCCTAGGGCGGACGTGATTCCTATACAACGGGGGAAGCTGATTCAGGAGGGTACTCGGATCGGAGACGGGGAGGAATATCGAAGATTCGCGTTTGTCGAAGACGGTGTTTCCCCACGAGCTGTGCTGGGAACCCCTGGATACCGTTTCTGGAATACTGGAGATGAACACAACGAGATCGGCCATATCGAAGAAGATCCAGAGAATAGGACGAAGATGATGACGAAAAGAATGACGAAGCTCGAGACAGCGGCCAAGGAGATCCCGGAGGAAGAGAAACTGAACTTCTTCAAATCAGCCAAACCAGCCGATGTAACCGTAGTGAGCTGGGGGTCCACAAAGGGACCGATCCTTGACGCGATGAAACTTTTGGAGAGGGATGGAATAAGTGTGGACTTTTTGCAGATACGACTTGTTAGCCCATTCCCGACTGTTGCAGTGCAGCAACGACTCTCTGGCACGAAATTGCTCGTCGATGTTGAGCAGAACTACTCGGGCCAAATGGCCGCCGTGATCGCTGAAAAGACACTGATCGAGATAAAGAATAAGATTGTAAAGTTCAACGGCAGACCTATGTCCAGAGACGAAGTCTACCTTGCGATCAGGCAGATACTAGCAAACCCAGAAGCAAACAGGCGAGTCGTGTTGACTCATGGCGCTTAAACTCTCAGACCTCAAGACCGAGGTTCATAACGACTGGTGCCCAGGCTGCGGAGACTTCGGAATAGAAGCAGGGCTAAAAATGGCACTCGCCGAACTTCCCATCGACATCGACAAAGTAGCTCTCTTCTCTGGAATTGGTTGTTCCGGTAAGATCGTCCATTTCACTAACGTATCTGGAATACACACGCTTCATGGTAGGGTCTTGGCTTACGCTCAGGGTGCTAAGCTAGCCAACCCAGGGCTGGAGGTTATCGCGATCGGAGGGGACGGAGACGGCCTTGGAATTGGAGTTGGACACTTTGTCCATGCAGGAAGAAGAAACATCGACATGACTTACATCATCCATGACAACGGTGTCTATGGGCTGACTAAGGGCCAGGCATCGCCAACTCTCCAGTTGGGACTGAAGACAAAGTCCTTGCCCGAGCCCAACATTAACACCAACGTCAACCCAATCATGCTTGCACTAGCCGCCGGGTTCACCTTCATCGCTCGAACATACGCATACAATACAAAGCATCTGAAAGAGACGATTAAGCGAGCGGTTGCGCACAAGGGCTTCGCCCTAATAGACGCACTGCAGCCTTGCCCTACCTACAACGACATCAATACAAAGGAATGGTACGGTGGCGAGGATAGAATCGACCCAGGAACGAAGAGATCTATGCCTAGGACATACGATTTGGAGACGCAGGGCTATGACGGTAGAATCACCTCTATGATGAGCGAGGCGGATCAGGAGAAGAAACTGCTCGGGGTCATTGAAAAGTCGAGGGAATGGGGAGACAAGATTCCTATCGGTGTATTCTATCAGAACGAGACCGTGCCAACCTATGAGGAACGAATACTTGGAAGGAACCCGGACTACCTCAAGCAACCGCCAGCAAAGCAACAGATCACACGAGCCGATGGTAGATCCATTGCGAATCTTGCAGGTCTCTCGCGGGACCTGCTCTTTGAAACCCTGTTGCTGGCACAGTAAGCTATTACACGGACGCTATGGTCGCGGGGTTTCTCCGAGAGCGGTTTTTCCTGCTTCTAGACCGCGGGCACTTCTCTTGCTCGGACGTTTGTTGTCAAGGTTATCCCGAGTTGTTTCAATAATCCTACCAGGTCGTAGAATAGCTTCTCTTCGATAATCTCCCCGTTCTTCCAGTGTGCTACGGTGCAGAACTCAAGTTCAAATTGCTTGTTGGTCGCAGGAATCATTCGCCCATCTGGACCCATGAACGGTCCTATGTTCTTGCCCGTCCATCTTGCAACTGAACAGGTATAGTCCCCGTAACCGAAGAGTATCTTGTACGGATTATTGTCGATATGATTGTCGAAGGCCTTGAAGAAATCAACTGATTCCTTATGATGTTCATGCCGTCCCCTTGTCGGCTCCGGTTGACCGGGCCAATACACTGCCACGTTTTCTGCGTGACGTTTCATGAATGTTTCCCAGTCTTTCTTGTTCCAGGCGTCATCCAAAGTCTGCATCAATCGAAGATTTTCTTCAACTGTCATCCCAAATCCCGAGGGTCGGGACAACTCGACTTGGTTTAAGCTTATTGATTATGTGGAAAAGTTCCGGTTCGTACGCCGACCCTTCCTTTCGGGTCAGTCCCGGTGTTTAGTTATGGCCGGATCTGCTATTCCGTCCTTGAACTTGATACTTGCATGGCTGCCATTGCAGAATGGCATGTTGCTTGAGGCGCCGCATCGGCAGAGTGTTACACGGTTTCGCACTTCGTAAGGGCGACCGTCATGAGATTCGATGAGTATGCCTCCACGAACCCATAATGGACCGCTAACGCCTAGGGCCGGGTCTTCAACAACTCCAATGGACGGCGGAAGCTTGGGTTCGATATCCTGATGGGTCTTCTTGTCATACATGACGAGTCGACCTGCAGGGCAATGATTTGCTTCGCGTATAGCCAATTCCCGGGCTTCCGGCGAGTCACTTTCCTGAGTCAGGCCCCACACTCTGTCGCTGGGGTCACAGAAACGGGCGAACGCGCATAACTGTTCCGCGTCGTTCAGAACCAGTGTCGGCCCGTCTATCTTTTCCGCTTGTCTTGCGTACGGCTTGCGGGTTGCAGTTTCCTTCCCCTCAAACCCGACCCTTTCATGGGTCCCGTCACAGAAAGGCTTGTTCTTTGACTGTCCGCAACGACAGAGCTCATAATACTCGCCCTTTGAGTCGAAGGATTTTCCTTCCACCCAGTCCCAGGAAAAACCCTCTTTGTTAGGAGTAATTATTTGAATACTGACGGGAACTCCCCCGTATACACGGTAGGGTCCGCCTTTCCTCACAATGACCTTCATATGGTGCTCTGACATAACTTTCTTGCTTTCTCTCCTGTTCCCTATGGGCCTTTCGTTGAAACAATCCCTTGTGTCGCAGCGGTAACGATTCCTAGCCGCTCCAAGACTTGGCTACTCTTAACTCTCGCATCATCTTCCGATGTGACTCCCTGTATTATCAATCGTCCATTTCTGAAGAGTGATACTACCAAGTTGTTTTCTCGATAAACTAGTACATTTGCAGAACAAGCAAGAACTTCTCTTGCTCCCAATCTCAAAGAAATTCTGTCCAGGTCTAGTTTCTGCATCTTTCTAGGGATTACGTTGGCGGTATTTTCACCGCATAAAATCGAGACCTCTCCCTGATCACTTCCCCAGTGCTTTGCGGTGGGAGTCGCCCCACACTCTCTGCAATCAGGTCTCTTAGAGAGCTTCGAAAAGACAAAGTCCGGTCCAGCAAGATCGAGCGTCAACAGGCTACTCGCTAATCTGGACGTTTGTCCGAGCAGAAATTTGACTGCTTCATTGGCTGCAATGGCGCCGATCGTCGCAACAACACTGCTCGTCACTCCTAAGCTTTCACAGCTCTCGTTGGGGCTTGAGACCAACGAGGGGAAAATACACTCAAGACACGCGTTATTGGGTGGTTGGAAGAGAGCAGCGTGGCCTTGGTTCGCGATAGCGCTAGTGAAAAGGTATGGCACGCGGGTTCTGATTGAGTAGTTGTTGAGGACGTATCTGGTCCGGAAATTGTCCAATCCGTCCACGATTAATTCCACGCCTCCAAGGAGTTCCTCGACGTTCGCTTCCCTGGCGGTGTCAACAATTGCCTCTACCTTCAACCAGGGCATATTCCGAGAAAGTGCATTTGCAATAACCTCAGCTTTCGGCTGGTAAATGTCACTTGCACTCGCGCCGTGGAGACGGTGCAGGTTGGACAAGTCCACGACGTCCTGATCGATCAGACGAAGATACCCGATCCCTGATCTTGCCAGATAGTCCGCCGCGGCGCTCCCAACTCCCCCGCAACCAACCACTGCCACACTGGCGTTTCTGAGCCTCTCTAGTCCCTCAGTCCCGATTCCCTGGACACTGGCCTGACGCAGAAAGTACGCTCTCCACTCTGACACGGAACCCATGCCTATTTCTTCACCGCATCCAGACCCTGACGGAATTACTTTTCCTTAGGCCAGACCTCCGACAAATAGATAATTGGCAGAAAGACCATTCGGGACGGGGAAGGACTGGGGTTTATTGTTGAATCAACGCCTCGCACTCGCGCTACGGTCCACATTATACAGACCGGAAGAAATTCTGACGTTCTCAAAGCTCGCCGATGACTCGGAACAGTTCTCTACAATCTTCTTCCCAGATATCTGGGCGGGCCTGGATTCTATCGAGCTGAGCACTGCTGCTCTCTCCGCTACCAAGAGGATTAAGGCGGGTAGTGGCGTACTTCGGGTTCTAGAACATGACCTAAACACGATAGTACGCCGGCTTGGCACGGTACAATACCTCTCCAAGAACCGGTTCGTACTAGGTGTTGGAACAGGGAATCCCGGACCGAACCCAAGGGATACAATCACACGGATGCTGAAAATGATTGATGAAGTCACAAAGGCCCTTGGAACGGAATTCAAAGGCCGAGGTGTATCGCCCCCCGAGGTCTTCGTTGCAGCCCTGAGGCTGGGGATCGCCAAGCGGGCGATACGCCGTGCTAATGGTTTGATCCTGAACTTCTGCTCTCCCGAGTACGCCGGTAACCTAATCAAAAACCTTAGATTGGAAATTGCGTCCGGTGCGATTGATCAACGAACATTCGCATGCTATATCAAAATTTTCTATTCGAAAGATGAGGCCACGGCCAAGAGACTCTTGATTGAAGAGTTTGTACACTACGACGCCAACCCTCACTACCATGATGTGTTCGTCCAGGATGGCACTGCCAACGATATCTTATCCGCTAGCAGGAGTCTCTCCTCAAAACGCTCACCTGAAATTCCTGACTCACTGTACACGATCAGCGCGGCAAACCCATCAATCGACCAACTTCAAAAACTCGTGGACAAGTTTCGGAACGCAGGCATCAATCTTCCCTGCGTCTATCCATATTTTGGTCCCGACGATGAAACCTCGCTCAAACTCGACATCATGAAACAAATAATGAAGATCAAATAGGATTACGACAAGAAAAACGGGCGAGCACCTGTCTGGTCTGGCACTCTCAGCTTAACCGTGTGCGTGGCGGTGTGCGTCCTTGTCGAACGTGCTCTTGCAAGACGCGGAACAGAAGTAGAACGTCTTCCCGTCATGCGAAGAGGTTAGCTTCGTCTTCTTCTCGTCAACCATCATCCCACAAATTGGATCTTTCTGCAATACTTCACCTCCAATCACTAGATACTCGGTCTGAACCTTCGAAGTAATAGCGAGTTGGAGACGACCGTGACCGAGCTAATAGCCATTGCTCCCGCCGCCAAGAACGGCAGGACTTGATAGATCGAAGGACCAAGGAATGGGACCAGTGCCCCTGCGGCGATCGGGATCAGACCCACGTTGTAGATGAAGGCCCAAAGAAGGTTCTCTCTAATCTTTCGAACCGTCGACTTTCCCAGCTCGATTGCGGTGACTACGTCCCGTAAGTCGTTCTTGATCAGTATGATGCCCCCTGTCTCCTTTGCCACGTCGGTACCGCTCCCAATCGCTATCCCAACGTCTGCCTTTGCCAATGCCGGTGCATCATTAATCCCGTCTCCAACCATGGCGACAACTCTGCCCGCTTTCTGGAGCTTTTCCACAATGGCCTCCTTTTGTTCGGGTCTAACGTTCGCTATCACGTCATCGATGCCCAGTTTCTGGGCTATTGCTCGGGCAGTCTTCTCTTGATCACCAGTTAGCATGATCACTTTCAGCCCCATTTTTTTCAAACTGGCTACTGCAGCTTGAGCTTCGTCCTTGACTGTGTCGGCTAGCGCCAGCAACGCTACAGGTTTTCTGTCCAGAGCGAGAGGTGTCACGGTCTTTCCTTGGTCTTGCAGTCTATTCCATGCCTCCATATACAGGGTGTCTGATGGCACGGAGAATTTAGTCATCAAAGGAACTCCCAGCAAGACTTCACGACCGTCCACCTCTGCCCGGACGCCAAGTCCTGGTATTGCTTCGAAGTTGGACGGCTCAGGCACCGTCACTCCTGCCTTTCGGGCAGCTTCAACGATCGCCTTCCCTAGTGGATGCTCACTGCCACTCTCAGCTCCGGCCGCATAGTAAAGTATCGATTTCTCCGCGGCCTTACCAATCGGAACAATATCAGTCACGGATGGTTGACCCTTCGTCAACGTCCCTGTCTTGTCGAATATGATCGTGTCTATTTTCTGGAGTTTCTCCAATACGTCGCCGCCCTTTATCAGAATTCCATTCTCCGCTCCCTTCCCCGCTCCGACGAGTAATGCTGCAGGCGTGGCGAGTCCGAGTGCGCACGGGCACGCGATGATTACGACTGAGACGAAGGCTAACAGCGAGAATGTTAGGCCTATCTTGCCAATGAAGTACCAGAGAAGGGATGAGACTACAGCAATTATCACGACGGCTGGGACAAAGTAGCTAGCAATCCTGTCTGCCAGCTTTTGGAGGGGAGCCCGTCCCATCTGTGCTTCTCCTACGAGTTTGACAATCTGTGCAAGGACTGTATCCTGTCCGACCTTGGACGCCCGAACTTTCAGCATACCAGTCTTGTTGACAGTGGCTCCGATTACCTCGTCCCCGGATTTCTTGTCCCTTGGCATACTTTCCCCGGTTATCATAGACTCGTCAACGGCCGAACCACCCTCTACAACCACTCCGTCTACGGGAATTCTTTCGCCAGGTCGTACTATGATGATGTCCCCGGGCTGAACCCGCTCAACTGGCACCTCGACCTCTCGTCCGTCCCTGAGGATCTTAGCAATCTGTGGCTGCAGACCGACCAGTTTTCTCACAGCCTCTGAAGCCTTCCGTTTCGTAATGTGGTCCAGGAGGTTACCGGTCTGTATGAGGGTGATAATTACGGCGGCAGTCTCATAGTAGGTACTCTGGGACAGACTGCCGAAGAATCCCGGGGCGAACGTCACGATAACACTGTACAACCATGCGGCCGTCGAACCCAGGCCTATCAAGAGGTCCATGTTTCCGGCCTTCATCTTTAATGCGTCGTAGCTTCCACGGTAGAATCGTGCCCCGACGATAAACTGGACCGGCAGAGAGAGCAGGAAGAGGAAGTAATTGTTCAGCTTCATGTCCGTAATAATTGGCAAATAGCTGAGTAGGATGATCGGGATTGTGAGAATGGCGCCGAGAGCGACCAGTATTTTCAACCGGCTTAGTGCCAGCTCTGGCGCTTGGAATTGTTGTAGGCATGACTCGCTACAGAAGTAGTATGTTATCCCGTTGCGGGCTACCTTCAAGGCACGTGGGGATTCCTCCACGTACATACCGCAAATCGGGTCTGTCGCCATGATTCAGTAGGAAAGAGGCTGTCTTGTTATTTGAAGAATCGCTTCAGCCCAGAACAGAATCGGACGGCCTAATCACAGAATCTGAGCAGGCAAACTTGGAGATGCTTCACTGAAGGCTTGCACTCTTCGCGATTGGTGGTGGCCTCGTCCACGTCAACGCAAGGATACCGCTCGCAATGCCCAGGACAAGCCCCACTAGGAGCCCTCCCATTCCTCCGAGGATACTAACGACCGAGAACGTCAGAATGATCGCTCCCCAGAGCTGACTTTCAGAAGGCCGACTGTAAAGCATTGCTGAACCCAAAAGCACGATCACGCC
>VBBH01000289.1:3036-5351 GCA_005888695.1 Candidatus Bathyarchaeota archaeon | reverse complement strand
ACCGATCAATACCAAAGCCATGTGAGATAATGGGGAGAGGTCGCCGCTAGCTCCCACACTTCCTGTTTCTGGGATGCGGGGATGTACATGCTTGTTCAATAGTGCGACAAGAAGCTGGACCGTTTCCGGCCTTACACCGGAATATCCCTTCACCAGGGCGTTCGCTCTGAGAAGAATCATCGCGCGTACCACATCTTCGGGCAGCGGGTTTCCGACACTGGTGGCGTGACTCCTAAGCAGGTTAACTTGTAGCTGGGCTAGGTCCTCCTTTGGAATTCTCTGATTGGATAATGCTCCGAACCCCGTATTGATTCCGTATAGGACGGGACTCTTGTCGAGTATCTGCTCGAGGATCTTGCGGTCGGATATGGTCCGGGAGAGGGCAGTCTTCTCAAGGTCAACATGGGCCATTTCGCGAGCGACGTTTAGAACGTCAGCTATTGTGAGAGTTGATCCATCTAGCCTGACGTCCCTCAATTCCTCACGCTACCGATTCGAGATGATGATTTGTGGTGTAGAGATAAATGTTGTAGATAGACTACAGAGATTTTCTAGGTCGGTCTTTATTGCTTGACGAAGTGTTTGCAGTTGTCGCAATACCATTGCATCATTAATGGATCCCAGCGTAACGGTCGTCCGCACGTTGGGCAGCGACCGTACTGCATTTGAGAACTGGAGGAAGCTCCTCTTCCTTGTCGTTGTTGAAGGAACAGATAACCGACAAGGAATCCGATTGCGACACCGACGGCTAGGCCCAAGATGCCAGACAGAAGACTTGGTGAGAGGCCGAATGCGGAGAGATTATTGGCGGCCTGGGCGTTGGTTGCGGCATCTATTGAGTCTTGGACAGCGCCTTTGTAGTCCATCTTATCGTATTTCTGGTTCGCGCGACTAATTGCACTGTTAGCATTTGCGATTTGGGCGGCGTTGAATAGATTTGCCGAGGTTGCGCTCAACTCGGATTGAGCAAACCCCAACAATCCATCGTTTATGCCTCTGAGAATAGTGTCATGGTCGAACTGACTGTACTGTGTAGAGGCGCTGTAGTATGACATCACGGTGTCGGTGAAATCCTCTGTAAGATCATAGATGAAGGGATGGTTTAGGCCCATCATATGGCCGAATTCGTGGGTGAGTGTTGCTGTGAATCCGACGCCAACGTCATGGTTTAGGATTGTTTCTGCATTTGTGTTTAGGTTGTCTTCTCCATGGCTAGCGAGAACCATGTCTGGCAAAGCTACGCCAAAGATTGAGCTAGCGCCGCCGTGACTGTGACCAGCCGGCATGAAAACATCGCCCTTGCCAGTGATTCCAAAGTTATAGTCGCCCTTGAAGGCGAAGACAAATGCAGGAATGTCAATCTTTGACGTGTCAGGGGTCTGGACAGTGATGAACTTCTTGATGTTCCCCTGTCCATCGCCGCTTGTCCTCAACCATTCATAGATCGGCCTAGCGTCGACCACGTGATGCTGAATGTTCGGATCGATTAGTCCAGCGGAGTCATGGATCAATTTTGCAAGGTCCGGAAAATCGTCGGTTCTCAGGAACGTTGCGTTGACTGTCAGAGTGGCAAATGGGAGGAGCCCTGCTAATGCGGCGCGTATGCGTGTAGCGTTCACGGATTTTGCAATCGCAGGCCCGAGTTGTCGTTCGGCTGCAGTTCGATTGTCGAAGACGAATAGATGGAAACTGTATTGTCTGGAGTAAGTTATTGGGTACAATACATCCGGGGCAAAGAGGTTCTGGACCGCCCCGTAAACGTAGTCGGCAATTACCTCTGTGGTCCAGGTTTTCGCGTATGGAGAAGAGAGTGTTACGTTGTTGTGTCCAGCGGCCACTTGAATGGGTAGGTCGCCGGTCCGGTAGCTTGGCCCCGCTGATAGGTCGATGTAGTAGAACCGATTATTGCCTCCCCAGGCCGTCATGTAATGACGTGTCTGAGGCTCCTGAAGATCAGAGTCTGTTGTGGTCCTATTGTAGTAGTGGACGGTCGCTGTGTATTGTGCAGGGCATGAACTGACGCCTTGGCATTTGTCTTGTTGGTATTGGGTGTAGTTGAAGGAAGGAATTGAAGGAAGGATTTTGCTGGTAAAGTTGTGGAGATCTGCGATGAACAGCGTGTAGCCCGGGATGGGTGCTGAGCCGAAGAAGTCTAAGTTGGACGCGAAATAATTTTCGACCTTGCTTGCATCGTAGAAAACGTTGTGAACATACCTGATGCCGCTTGTTGCATTTTGGAAGTACGGGTTGAAGGTGTATGTTGGGAAGGGTGCTAAACGGTCATGAACCTCCGGGACACCAGAACTGTTCAGGTA
>VBBH01000289.1:0-3023 GCA_005888695.1 Candidatus Bathyarchaeota archaeon | reverse complement strand
ATCGCTCGTCAGGTAGGGTTGGTCGATCTGAGTGGCCTTTATGCCCAGGAAGACCAGTTTGATAGTCAACGTTGGCTGCCTAAAACCCGAAGAGTAAGACACTCCGGACGTTGTAAACTGTTGCAATCCAGACTCAAACTGCACAGTAGCGAGGAGAATCAAAGTGAAGACAATAATCGATAGTGTCCGTTTCCTACTCAAGAAAACAAGACCATTTCCTATGCAAGCGAGCCGCTCGTCTTGGTTGGATTTAAAGATGGTCAGATATTAGGAGTGCATCACAGGAATCATCAGGCTTCCTCTAGTATCGATCAATACCTTGCTATCCTTTCCTTCTGCACGGATCGCGGATTGAACACCTGCGCTAACTGTCCTTGAGGGCTTCAATCCGAATGATTTTGTATATACATCTGGAAGGACGGACACTAGTTGGACACGCGATTTTTCGAGTGCTTCCTTCAGTAATAGTGCGACGTGGCCGCCTAGTTTGAAGTCGTGCTTGAGTTCGTTCTGAAGCGTCTTTCGATCTTCGCTGTTTTTCGAGAATCGAAGGAAATTATCGTTCCCGACCCCTTGTTTGCACTCGCCCGCGAGGACTATCGTTGAGGCATCACGTTTCAGAACGTTCCAAAGGAAAGGAAGGACTCGGACTGCATGGTAGAGATCGCTCGAGTACTCGGGTCCGTCTGATGAGACGACGATTATCTCTGGACGATTCTCGATCGGATGGGAATGTTCTCGGGTAAAGTAGGAGACTGCTTCCTTGAAAGTCGGCTCTACATCCCCCGAGTAAATGGCTGAAACTCCATTCCACTCGTCCGGGACCAGAGTTACAAGATAAGTGGATCCTATCATTCTAGAGGCCTCTAGAGAATCGAGGTAGACCGTGTTTTCGGAGTATCGCAATGGATCGGCCTGATGGTTCAATGAGAGACTCCTGTTTGCCTCAATAGTTGGTAACGACGACACACCGGGAATAACGAGATCTGGACCGCCGGCAAAGCTGCTAGCGAAGTGCGGCTGAATGATACCGACCAGGATCTTTACGTCGCAAGAGTGGAATCCCTGCTCGATCGAGACGCGAGTCCCGTGAGTGGTCCTCCCCACCTCAACGAATGTGTCCTCTTGTGGATTGATTTTCTTCCATTCAGATTGGATCTGAGATGAGTGTCTGGCCCGAACAAAGACCCTTACTTCAATCGCGCCTAGGCTCGAGAGGCGGGATTGGAGATCGTTCACGATGGTTTTAAGACTCGTCTCTGGGATCGCCGGGTCAACTACAATTCCTATCGTAGAGCCTTGCTTCACCAGGGCACTGAGGGAGATATTCCCTACTGGATTCTCGATTGACTTCCCCATCATCGTGCTGATGTCAAGAGTGTTTGCGGCAGGTTTAGCAGGTTCTAGGATGCGGTAGAAGTTCGTATCTGGGACTCGGACTGGAACCTCTGTCGTGCCGTAAGGTACCCAGAACTCCAAGAGCTATCGAAGATTGCAGTGGAGAAGCTCGTCTTTAAATCGCTATTCACTCACAAGCTCGAAACGCGACGGTATACCGGTATTATGCACTCGTCTAGCAAAGTCGAAGAGGAGGAGCTTGCGAAGGTATTGCTTCACACTGGCAGCCTCAAGTTCGGACTATTCACACTATCAGGCGGAAAGCTAAGCCAGTACTACCTGGACATGCGTGTGATACCGAGTTTTCCGGGAGCATTCCAATCCGCCACGAAACTCCTGACCACAAACGCCCGTAAGATAGACGGAGTCGATAAGGTCGGCGGTATACCCACAGGCGGATTGGTCTGGGCCTCCGTCCTTGCCTACAATCTAACTAAGCCTCTCGTGTATGCCCGGAAGGAGATCAAGCATCATGGACGTGAGAAGATGGTAGAAGGAGTCTTGATTCCGGGGGAAAGAGTGCTGGTGATTGATGATGTTGTGACTAGTGGTAAGAGTATCTCGAATGCTGCATCAAGCCTCCGGGCAGAAGGAGGTGTCGTGGAGGATGTGCTGGTACTGTTAGATAGAGAGGAAGGGGGAGAGGAGAATCTGAAGAAGGAAGGGTTGAGGCTTCATTCCGTCGCCAAAATATCGAACATTGCGACGAGACTGTTTGACATACAAGCGATAAACAAGTCTCAATACGACGGAATAGTCGAGAGCACGAAGAGACGATCTAGAAGCGAGAAGACGGCCGAGTGACCACTCCTCCAACAAGCCAACTCGCATCCCCGCTATCGAGAAAACGTCTCCTTCCTATTACAAGACATCGATTGGACAATGGTTTGGAGGTTCTCGTTAGGGAGATTCCAAACGCGGCCGTGTCAGGATGCTGGACACTCTATCGTGTCGGGTCTCGTAATGAGCGGCTCGGCATCACAGGGACCAGTCATATGGTCGAGCATATGCTGTTCAAGGGAGGGGGCAAACTCGGCAAGGGGGACATCGGCAAGCTCGTAAGCCGGTTAGGCGGCGAGTACAACGGGTTCACGACCAAGGACTTTACCGCGTACTATGAGATTCTGCCGGCGGATCAGATCGAGACCGGTCTGATGATCGAGGCAGAGAGGATGGCGAATGCAGCGTTCGACCCGAAGGAGGTCGACTCGGAACGAACCGTGATGCTCTCTGAGAGAGAGGGAAATGAGAATGATCCCGAGTTCCAGACGCTGGAGGAATTGTTCCTATCAGCCTACCGGATTCATCCATACCGATGGTCGGAGGGCGGATTGAAACAAGATATCATGCGGATTAACAGGGAAGACTTGGTCGATTATTATCAAAGGTACTACGTGCCGAGCAATGCTGTGCTTGTTGTCGTGGGTCCCTATCCCGCGTCCCAGGTCATTCCGAAAGTTGAAGGCTACTTTGGCAACTTAGCGGCGAAGAAGCCGCCTTCCGATCCTGTCAATGCTGAGCCCGCCCAAGTTGGCGAGAGGCGCGTGGAGCTCAAGGTTCCTTCAGAAGCTGACTACTTGAAAGTGGCATATCACACGCCAAGTTTCGAGAACGAAGACGTGTAC
>VBBH01000311.1 GCA_005888695.1 Candidatus Bathyarchaeota archaeon | reverse complement strand
TTCAATCGCTTCGCGTGAGAACCTGACTCTGAATGGAAGCCTATTCCATAAACTAAGATTCTAGCTTCTAGTTCGCGGGCCGCGTCTCCGAGGACACCTATCTTTACGCCAGAATCCTTCGAATACTCGTTTGTTGATAGTTTGCCTTTCTGTTGAACCGCGTAAAGCAATTTTTGAGCATTAGGGGAGAGGTGGTCTAGTTGCCAAGGCTCGCGGGAAGTTGCGATTGTTAGGAATCCGGGCCAGAGCCTGCGATGGACGAACGTTGTCTTTCTAGAGAGAAGTTTCGTGACTAAGAGATTCGGTCTTCGGCTGAGAATGCCCAGAGTCTGATAGATCCTGTTTCCTTGTGAGTGTCCCCACCAAGATCCATGGATCGATTCTCCGATAATCGTACTGACTACGCTTGGGAGATGTAGGTCGGATTCTAGGATTAGGCCGTATCTTTCTAGAATCGGATCGATCTTTTCGAGAAGGTTGGGTTGTTTTGGATTGGGCATGATCAATCGCTAGGTCTGATGAGTGTCAATAATCTGGTCGTGGGTCTTGACTTATAGCTTGGAACGCGTTCGACATCTCAGCCGCTAATCTGCTTTGAGGGTCGGATGAAGTCGATGTCACGGGAACTGGATAGAATTAGCTCCGAAGTGCGGATCTGTACAAAATGTGATTTGTACAAGGAACGAAAGATAGCTGTGCCCGGTGAGGGACCCGCAGATGCTAGAGTCATGTTCATCGGTGAAGGTCCCGGGGCTCAAGAGGATTTGACCGGTCGTCCGTTCGTTGGATCTGCAGGAAAGCTTCTCACCGAACTCTTAGGATCGATTGGGGTGGATAGATCGTCCGTGTTCATCACAAACATCGTCAAGTGTAGGCCGCCGAACAATAGGCCGCCTAGGAAGACCGAGATTGAGACCTGTGTAAGCTTGTACCTTCAACCTCAGATTCGGATCATAAATCCAAGGGTTATCGTTCCACTGGGGACTCCCGCGATTAAGACTTTGATGGGTGATGATTATTCGGCGACGAGTGTTCACGGGCAGGCTTTCAGGAAGGACGGTAGATTGTTCTTGCCATTGTTTCATCCTGCGGCTGCTTTGTATGACGTTCGATTGAGAAACACGATGTTCAAGGATGTCAAGATGCTCAGGGAGTTGTTGGATGGAAGAGAGGTAACGGCGCAATCGATTTCGTGAGTCGGCTCATAGCATTGCTTGTTTCGAGTTTTTCAGGTTCTAGATCCATTTTTTCCTGATGATTTGATACGCGAGGGTAGCGCAGATAATTCCGCCCGTGAAGGCGGTGATTGTGCCTTCTACAAGGCCTATGCTGGCGTAGGCCCAGGTGACGAGCAGGCTGTACGGATACGCGATTATCATGGCCGACATCATCAACGGTTTTGTCAGGGCTCGAGAGACACGGATTCCTTCCGTCTTGTCTGTTTCGGCTTCATACGTGGAGTAGATTGTTGTGGAGAATATTCCTGGAAAAGCTGCGGCTACGCCGCCTAGTAGTGGTCCTCCTAATTGTGATATGGTGACGGCTGCTCCGACGACTCCTCCGCCAAGGATGGCTCTCCGCAGGAATTCTTTGCGTGATGGTTTGATCGGGACGCCTGGTGTGTAGGGTAGCTTGAGCCGGACCTTGAGCACGTACAGTCCTATGAGGAAGATGGGTATGGGTAGGATGCTGGGCGGGATTAGTGTGGGTAGATTGAGGATCGCATCCAGTGCGGCTAGGAGGAGCCATGTTGTGAGGGCGGAGAGGAATGCGATCTTGAAGCCGTGACTTGCGAGGCTGGCGTAGACGAGTAGGTAGAGGAATGTGATGGTCAGTCCGATTGGGAAAGCGTAGGCGGCTCTGGAAGCGTTCTGTGGGGACTGATTGAGGGCGATGAAGAGATAACTTACGGCGGAGATGGCGGGTAATCCGCCTATGAGACCGCCTGCGTCACTGCCTAATCGTTTGGCGGTGTAGGTTGTTGATCCGACCCAGATGCCGCCGATGATGCTGGCGAGGAGGATCTGGAGTGTCTCGATTGGTATGTTTGGACTTCCTCTTCACTGGGGCTGGAGAAAAATAATGGGGGGTGGGGGCCCATAAGAATTCTTAGGGTACTTTGTGAGAAAGCTGTGAAATTTTTTTTCTAGAGAATTTTGTGCTTCTGGGACGATTCTATTCGGGGTTATCTCATGAGTCTTGCAGAGTT
>VBBH01000310.1 GCA_005888695.1 Candidatus Bathyarchaeota archaeon | reverse complement strand
GACGGTGTTGATAGACTCGGTCAATTTCAACGGTAACACAGCTACGTTCAAGGGAGCCGGTACCGAGAACGGCTTGGAGACTAGCTACGTGATCAGCGTCCAGGATAATGATTCCCCAGTCCCGAGACATGACAACTTCTCGATAACCCTCGGAACCGGATACTCCAAGTCTGGACCATTAGCCGGCGGCGACATAGAGATTCACTAGCAGGTCCAGGATCCATTGGGCTCATCACGATACCACAAACGGCGGTCCATATGGAAAGTATCCTGCCGTCCCAACACCTCCCCGCTCGTCTCGTCAGCTTCTAGAATTCCCTCGACCAGCGGACGTGACCTTCCTCGGGAGGTTTACAAATTGAGCGTGAAAATTGAGCACTAGAGGGATATACTAGTTTCGAGGAAAAACTTGGGGAAGGAGGACAGAAAGCCAACCAGACAGCGGCCACTTTTCCCCCAGAAACAGTTCAGAAATCAACACTTTTCCGTTGAAAATCAGAAACGTCTCCTCGTGATTTAGACATAAAGAACCGGGGGTGGGTACCGGCCATAACAGGATTTTTTTGAACGTGGAAGAGTTAATTCAACCTTAGAGAAGCGCTAAACTTCAAGAGTCGTACCGAGTGAAACTATTCACAGGACCCGCTGTGTATGATTTCAATCGGCGACGACACAGGGGATTGAACAGTCTCCTGTTTCAGTGCAGGCCTCTGAGCTGGAATGAGAAACGAGCTAAGAGCCCCGAAAGCGACAAAGATGCCAGCGGTAAAGGTAGCCCATCGAGCTCCCTGGGTGATAGCATCCGCGATAATCTCGTGAACCTTAAGGATCATATCAGAAGTAGCTCCTGCTGGAATAGCAGGAGCAGTGCCTCCAGTCAGTCCTGAACTGAGAAGCCTGCCTAAGCTCTCCTTTATCGCAACCGGCAAGTCCGTCGTAGCAAGATGCGCCTGTCCAACCGCTGAGATCTGAGCAACCATAACTGCTCCAAGAACAGCGACCCCGAAGGCCGCGCTGATCTGTCTGATCGTATTATTCGCAGCCGCTGCAACACCTGCCTTCTGGAAAGGAACACTCGCTAGAACGGTGTTCGTTAGCTGCGGCAGGGAGAGACCGAATCCTGCCCCGAAGAAGGCAAAGACTGGCGTGAAGTAATAGAGCGGAGTCGAATCGCCGGTTATCAGGAAAAGGGTGAAGAGTGCAATAGTCTCCATGATCATCCCGCTCGTCACTATTCGTTTCGGACCATACCTGTTCGAGAGCCGTCCTGCAATCGGTGAAAAAACAAAGATCGCAATACCGAATGGAATCAGATTGATTGCGCTATCGATCGCTGGTAAACCTCTTCCGATCTGGAAGTAGATGGTGTAGATGAATATCGTCGCAAACTCGCCTACCGCAACTATTGCGACAGTGAAGAGCCCGTATCGAAAAGCCTTGTACTTCATTAGGCCGAAGTCGAAGAGCGGAACTTTTCCAATTCTGGCACGTCGAATCTCTGCCAGAGTAAACCCGGCAATCAGAACAGTGCCTGCAATCAGGCAGACCGCGGGAAGCGAGATACTAGTTAATGGCCATGTGAAGCTTCCCACGCTGAAAGACTCCTTCGGTATGAGCCAGCCATAAGTTTGGGCCTCGATGAACCCAAAGAGAAGACTGGAAAGGCCTAGAGTAACAAGAATCACTCCGGGAATGTCCGCGGTATATTTTGGATCCTTGAACCTTGATTCTCTTATCGCAATGACGGCCAGAACTATTGTAATGGCTCCGATGGGCACGTTGATCAGGAACGACCATCGCCAACTGGCATAGGTCGCAAAGTATCCTCCCAGAAGAGGTCCGATGACTCCCGCTGCCCCGGCCACGGCACCCCACATTCCGAAAGCCATGCTGCGAGCCTTCCCGGTGAAAGTAGTTGACAGGATCGACAGAGTTGATGGAGAGGCCATCGCAGCTCCGAAGCCCTGGATTGTCCTGCCAATGAGCAATTGTGTCAGGTCCGCTGAGAGTCCGTCGATTACTGAGCCAAAGACGAAGAGGACGATTCCCGCGAGGAAGATTCGTTTTCTGCCGAACTGATCCCCTAGCTTTCCCCAGGTCAGCAGGAAGGCACCGAACAGGAGACCATAGAGGGATGTTATCCACTCTAGACTTTTGACCGAGACCCCAGCGAAGGTTCTCTGAATCGTCGGTAGCGCATTGTTAACTATTGTAAAATCGATCACGATGATCGATATCGAGAGGCAGCACACTAGTAGCGTCAGTATTTGCTTGGTCTCGAATCCTGATGACAGCGACTGCGGCATTAACTCCGGTTGCTGAAACTTCTCCATCCGAATCATTCACTCCTGAATAGGCTAACCCGGGTTGAGGTCGCACTATATAATGTATAGTGACGAATATACATTGAACAGTATCATGATATACCTTGTATAGTGGATTTTATAAGCCTCACCGGATCAAAAGTATAGCAGCGAAGAACCTTGCAAAAAGCACAACTCGCGCTGAAAAAGGAAAGGCCAATTATCGTAAAGGGAATGCTTCAACCTGGTGTAAGGTTCCAACAGTGCCCGATCAAGGCCAGTATGGGCGTCTTCGGAAGAAAATGGACAACACTCATACTCAGAGACATTGGATTCAGAAAGATCGACCGATTCAACCACCTACTCGACTCCGTCCCAGGGCTAACTCCTCGGGTACTCTCCATGCGCCTCAAAGAACTCGAAAGAGACGGCATCATTCAAAAAATCGAGGACGAAAGTTCCCCGACGATCGTAAGATGGACTCTCACACAGAAAGGTGAGGACGCGCTTCCGATACTCATACGCCTGATGGCCTTCGGAGCAAAATGGTATGCCAAAGAAGTCTTCGAAGACAAGATGCCTAGGTCCCTAAACGAAATATTCACCAGACCAGAGGCACAAGAAATTGTCCAGAGACTCTACCAAGCCTGATTCAGACATTTAGCATGTGAAGTCTTGTTCTATATCCGCTCCTGTTGGAACAAAGGGGTTCAGTCTGGACGAACAGAATCCGTAACCATTTGTGGCTCTGTAATAAATCGAGACAGTG